>NZ_PZKN01000016.1 GCF_003046795.1 Desulfonatronum sp. SC1
ACAATGCAGCAGATGCGCACACTCCATTCATGTCTTTGTTGGAATGCCGGGGCACGAAAAGCGACCCGCAAGCTTGAGGAACCAAGCGACGCCCAGGCCCAGATACTGAAGGCCATGGGCTACGGAGTGAGCAGTGGGGTCTTACAGGAATTGGCGACTTAACACACCGAAATCACTTGCGTTTCCAAAAAAAAATGACGTTCAATCTGTTAAACTCCTGATTAACTGAAACCACCAGCTCTACGACGTCTTCCTTTCAGGCAGGATGACAAACTGCCGACAAAGGTCGCCGTCGCCCCTTCCAAGCTGATAATGCCTTCTTCCGCGGAAGGATCGTCAACCGATCGCCCAAAAACCTGGATCTGGGTGAGCGCGAAGAATATCATGCTCATCCTCAATAGAGGATCGGCAGGATCGGGGTCAGGTCTTGTAGGGATCGGGGTCAGGTCTTGTATTTTAGTATTTTCCCTTCAAGATACTGCTCACTGTGCTTTTGTGCAGCCCAAGGCAGCCGATGATTTCCTTCCGGCTGCGTCCATGTCCCAAGTGAGCGGCCCGCTTGGCCTCGATCACGCCGACCGGCTCGTCCCGGAGTATCTTCGCGACCTGTTTCATGCCCTGCTCGGTATCGCTGTAACCGAGCAGGCTGAACAGCCATTCATTGAGTACCAGTCGTTTATCAAGTCGTTCCGCCATCAGTCCAGTACCTCCCAGTGGCCACCCTTGTCTGAGCCCACGCGGGCCAGCCGTCCACCGTCCTGTAGTTTCCTGATATTTCGCTCGACAGAACGGGTCGAAACGCCGATGGATACAGCCAACTCTGCGATTGTGATGCCAGGATTTTCCCGCGCTGCTCGTAAAATCTTCTCCGACGTTTTCTCCGACGTTTTTCCGGTTTCACCCGCTTCGGGAACGCTGACTATCATCCGGAAAGCATCTCCCTCGACAAGTTGCGGATCGGCTCCGCCGTACAACTTGCCGTATTTCATCATGTTGCGCATGCCGGAGCCGAGTTCGTCCGCCCGGTCGATTTCGCGAAAAAAGGCGCCGATCACCGGGTTCTTGGGATATGGAGCGAAGGTGTCGGGATCAAGGGTGCCAAAGCCATGAGCATGGTTGGCATTGTAGGTTGTCACCTTTCCGCGCTCGATGACAAGCCGGGCGGGAACGCCGCTGGCATATTCCCGATGGATCAGCAGAGTTGGATGCCACTTCCAGGAAGATAGCATCCCGGACTTGACGAAATAAATCAGCCCGTACAAATTTGCGGTCGAATAGGCGTTAGCGCGGTCAACTACCTCTCAGGCAATTCCGTACCACGACTCATGATCTCAATATACCCCGCATAGCTGAACAGGCGGTTGCGTTTTTGGGCGGTCAGCTCCTGGACGATGCCGAGCTGTTCCAGGTGGGCGAGCGCTTTGTTGACGGTGGCCGGGGTGATGCGAGTTTTCTTCACCAGTGAACCCGAGGTGGCGATGGGATGTTCCATCAGCTCCCGGTGAACCCGCAGGGTTGATGTCGCGGCCCGACCGAGGCCGCTGATTCTGCCGCGATCCCTGTTTGACAGGTCGAGGAGCTGCCGGGCGGTTTCCACGGCCTGGGTAGCGGTGACGATCACCGCCTCGGCGAAGAAGTCGAGCCAGGCTTCCCAGTCGCCGGTCAGGCGCACGGTGTTCAGCAGCTCGTAGTAATACCGACGGTGCGTCTTGAAGTAGAGGCTGAGATAGAGCATCGGCGTCTTCAGCACCTTCTGTTCACATAACAGCAAAGTGATCAACAAACGTCCCAGACGGCCGTTCCCATCCAAAAACGGGTGGATCGTTTCGAACTGGACATGGGCCAGCGCCGCCTTGAGCAGCACTGGGGTCGGCTCCGGCTGGTCGTGGAGGAAGAGTTCCAGCTTGCTCATGCAATCCAGGACCTCCGCGGCCGGAGGCGGAACAAAGGCCGCATTGCCCGGTCTCGTGCCGCCGATCCAGTTCTGGCTGCGCCTGAACTCACCAGGGGCTTGGCTGTCGCCGCGCCCCTTGGCCAGCAGAACGGCATGGATTTCGCGAAACAGCCGAAGCGAAAGAGGCAACCCTTTTTCCAGCAGGTGCAGGCCGCGATCCAGGGCGGCGACATAGTTGCTGACCTCCCGCACGTCATCCAGTGGGACGCCGGGCACTTGATCCAGCTCGTACAAAAGAAGGTCGGACAGGGACGACTGCGTGCCCTCGATCATGGAGGAGAGCACCGCCTCCTTACGGACGTACATGTAGAGGAAAAGTGATGTGTCCGGAAGCAAGGTCGATACGCTGTCCAGCCGCCCGAGTGCCAGTAGCGCCTGATCGAACTTGCCGCGCAGCTCTGGCGTCCAGTCGATGGGCGGACGCGGTGGCAGCGGCGCGGGTACGAAGGCCTGAGCCTTCTCACCCACCGTCGAAATGGTCACGTATCTGCCTTGAAGTTCTCGCTGCATCCGCCTGCCTCAAACCTAAAACACAATCCGTCTTTATTTTAACTTAATGATATATTCTAAAATAAAGTCCCTGGAAGAAATAATCAAGACAACTTGGCTTCCTCGCTATACAGCGAATAGCCCCTTGAAATCCGTCGCGTGCCTTGCGTGATCAGTATACTGTCCCCAAGGTTGCTTCAAGAGCATTCTAATGGTCACTATCTGGAGCACTGCGTCCTATCAAACCACAGTGCAATGGGTCGTGGCTTACCGGGTTCATTCCACCCAATTATAGGTCCGCTCCACGGCTTTCAGCCAGCCTTTATACCCGGCTTCGCGGTCCGTTGCCGACATCCCGGGCTCCCAGACCTTGTCCACGGACCAGTTCCGGCACAGCTCCTCCTTGCTCTGCCAGTAGCCCACGGCCAATCCGGCGGCGTAGGCCGCGCCGAGGCAGGTGGTTTCCGTGACCATGGGCCTGACCACCGGGACGTCCAGGACGTCGGCCTGGAACTGCATGAGCTGCTCGTTGGCGACCATGCCGCCGTCCACCTTGAGTTTTTTCAGGTCCACCCCGGAGTCCTTGTTCATGGCCTGGACGATGTCCTTGGTCTGGTAGGCGCAGGCTTCAAGCACGGCCCGGGCCAGGTGATTCTTGTTCACGTATCGGGTCAGGCCAACGATGGCTCCCCGGGCGTCGGGCCGCCAATAGGGAGCGAACAGGCCGGAAAAGGCCGGGACGATGTACACCCCGCCGTTGTCCACGGCGAGCTTGGCCAGCCGCTCGATATCCCGGGCCTGCTCGATCAGCCCCAGATTGTCCCGAAACCACTGGACCAGGGATCCGGCCACGGCAATAGAGCCTTCCAGGCAGTACACCGGCTTCTCCGCGCCGATCTGGTAGGCCAGGGTCGTCACCAGGCCGTGCTTGGACGGCATGGGGGTCTGTCCGGTATTCAGCAGCAAAAAGCACCCCGTGCCGTAGGTGTTCTTGGCCTCGCCGATTTCAAAGCAGGCCTGTCCCACCAGGGCGGCCTGCTGATCCCCCAGGGCCCCGCAGACCGGCACCCTGTCCCCCAACGGCCCGTCTTCCATGGTCGGCCCCCAGGACTCGGCCGCGCTGCTGGGCACGATCCTGGGCAGGCCCCGGCGGGGAATGCCCAGGATGCTCAGGATTTCGTCGTCCCATTCCAAGGTGGCCAGGTCCATGAGCATGGTCCGGGAGGCATTGGTCACGTCGGTGACGTGCGCCCCGCCCATGGGCCCCCCGGTCAACCACCAGATGACCCAGGTCTCCATGGTTCCGAACATGATCCGGTCATGATCCGCTGCCTCGCGGGCCTCGGGCACGTTGTCCAGGATCCATTTGATCTTCGGGCCGCTGAAATACGTGGCCACGGGCAAACCGGTCTTGCTCCGAAACCGATCCACGCCGCCGTCCGCGGAGAGTTCCTTGCAGATCTCGTGCGACCTGGTGCACTGCCAGACAATGGCGTTGGAAAAGGGCTTGCCGGTTCGTCGATCCCAGGCCACCACGGTTTCGCGTTGATTGGTGATGCCCAGGCCGGCAAGATCCCTGCCCCGGATTCCGGCCTTGCGCAGCGCCCCGGCGATAACTTCCTGGGTATTGGTCCAGATCTCCAGGGGATCATGCTCCACCCATCCCGGCTTGGGAAAAATTTGGGCGTGCTCCTTCTGATCCATGGCCACGATTTCCCCATTCCTGTTGAAAATGATGAACCTGGATGACGTGGTCCCCTGATCCACGGCGCCGATGTATGTGCTCATTGCGGACTCCTTTTGCCGTTGGCAACGTTCGCCGTCATTCGTCCCCGAATTCCGTGCTCCGGAACGGATCCAGGGCCGTACCTTGTTAAACCCCTACCCCATTTGGTCGAGAAACCATCTCTCCCGGTTAGCGTCAAGCCCGAGGGATTCCGGCGGGCAGCCCAGGGCCAGGCCCAGCAACTGGGTAAAAAGCACGGCTGGAACGCGCCTTCCCGGAAGCATGCGCTGCTCGTCCCGGAACTGCGTCTGGCAATAGGTGCAGGCCGTACACAGGACATCCGCCCCGGACTCGCGGACGCTTTGGATCTTCTTGTGCATCAAGGCGTCCGAGACCCTGTCGTTGCGCCCTCGCAGCGGCGCCCCGCAGCACTCCAGGCGCAAGGGCCAGGCAACGGGCTCGGCCCCCAGGGCCAACAGCAGATCCTCGAAAACGCGGGGCGACCCGGGATCGTCGAACCCGGTCACCGCGGACGGTCGCAGGGCGTGGCAGCCGTAGTGGGCCGCCACCTTCAGCCCGGACAGGGGCCTGGTCACCGCGCGACGGATCGCTTCCGGCCCGATCTCCCGTTTCAAGGCGGACAGAATGTGATCAACACTGATCGTCCCGGAAAAGGCCAGCCCTTCTTCGGCCAGCAGCGCGTTGGCCCTGTCCAGGAGCACTGGACTGCGCTGAAAAACATGCAGCGCGTGTTTCAATGCCCCGAAGCAGCATTTGCACGGAGTCAGGATGTCCAGTCCGGCATTTTGGGCCAGGGCGAAATTCCTGGCCGCCGAGACCAGGGCCGCTTCCGCGTCGTGATGGCGGATCGGGTATCCGCAGCAGTTGAACTCCACGTCCCGCACGGCCATGCCCAAAGCCCGCAGCGCCGCACGCGACGAACTCAAGTATTCAGGCAAATGAAACGGCGCCTTGCACCCCGGAAACCACGCATACTGCATCACAGCCCTCCACCGCAAAAACGAAAACCCCAAAACCCCCATCAGGTTTCATCCCTCATCCTTCTCTTTCGCCTCCCGGTGGGCCAAATCCCGCAGCTCATACAGAATATCCGCCACCTTGATCCCGTCGGGGCAGTGCTCCTGGCACTGGTAACAGGTCGTGCAGTTCCAGAGCATCCTGGATGCGCAGGCTTCGCGGATCATGCCCTGACGGACGAGGTTCATGAGCTGGTGCGGGGAGACGTCTCGGTCCCGGTCCGGAATGTCCAGGGCCGAGACCACGGGGCAGACTCCGGTGCAGACGGAACAATTCAGGCAGGCCTGAAAGGTCCGGGACCGGTCCGACAACAGGGGGTGGCGCGGGGAGGAGATGGGCGGGGTCCAGGCCGGCTCGCCCGACGGTTTCAATTGGTGACCGGTCTCGCTCAAGGAACGGCGCAAACGCACGTAGCGTTCCGGTTGTCCCTGATCCGCCGCGAACTGCTTGGACACCAGCCAGAGATCCTGCAGATTGATCCGTGCGGGGCAAACTTCGGTGCAGCGCATGCACTCGGTGCAGATGAACCCGCCTTCGGAAAAGGCCTCCAGATCCGGCCCAGCCGCGTTTCGCGCCGCGAGTAAACGCCGCATGGCCCCCACCTTTTCCGACGGCAGGATGTTCGGGTTGCCCATGGCCAGGTAGGCCGGGAGCACGCTGCAATGGCGGCTGCAAATTCCGCAATGCACGCAGGCGTCCAACCCCACGGCGCGCTTCACTCCGGAGACGGGTCGCGGCGCGGCGGCCTCTCGGGCCGGATCAGGAGAGCGGATCAGCAGCCCCAGGGGCGTGGAGACGATATGGAAAAGCTTGCCAAAGGGCAGCCAGGCCAGGGCCGCGAACACGGACAACACATGCACCCACCAGACGACCACGTCCCCGCTGTTCGTCTCAAGTGGCCGTCCCATCGGCCGCAACGCCCTGGACAAGGGATAGGAGACAAAGGCCGAAGCCGGGGGAGCGTGGCAATACATGCAGAAGAGTTCATGCACTTCTTTGCCCGGTTCGATCCGCTCGGCCGAGATTTCCCGGTCGGTGAAGACCACGCCGAAACGCAGCCCCCAGAAATCGCCAAGGGCGTCGATATCCTCCTGGTCGCGCAGGGGGTAGTACTGTTCGACCATCCGGTCGAATGACCGCGGGGACATGATCTTCAAGGCCTCATGGGCGAAGCCGGAAACAATGATCACGATCAGCAGCCCCAGGGTAAACACGTCTTCGAAGGTGGTTGTCCTGCGGATGTCCCGCAGAATTATCCGCCTGTAACAGGCAATGAGCAGCCCGCCCAGGGCCAGAGCTCCAAAGAGGTTGCGCAGCAAGCGGTACGGATTGAGGGTGGGCTGATAGTCCGGAAAAAACGGTTCGGAGATGAATCCCTCCAGGGCGTGCATCACGATCAGCCCCGTGAACCCGGCGAAGATGCAGAAATGCATGGCCCATCGTCTCGGGCTGCCTTCCCGGAGCAGGTGCCCCTGGAACAGGATGTCCAGGACCAGGGTCCGAATCATGCGCGCGGCGCCGGGCAGGATGGAAGCCGGAGCGGATCGCGAGGGCTTTTTGGCATGCGACCCGGACGGAGGCGGGAGGGGCCGCAGTCCGGCCCGCGGAACCACCCAGCGCGCCGCCTTGGCCAGAATCCCCCCGGCGCACAGCGCCAGGGCCGTAGAGAGCAGGAACAGGTAGAGGGTCATGGGCGCAAACCTCTTGTGGGTTTGGTATCGATCAAGGGCCAACGGGTCCGGACAAGACCACCGGCCGTCACTGTGCGAGCATGTCCCGGACAGCGGCGTAGGCGGTGGCGACGGCCAGGCCGGAACCGCATTTCTGGCGCGCCCAGTCCTGGCCCGCCAGGATGGAGCCCACGGCGTACAGGCGCTCATGCGCGGGGAGGCCATCGTTGTTCAGCGGTCTGAACCGGGAATCAACGCGCAGCCCGGCCCGGTTGATCGCATGGCCGTTGCCGGACAAAAACGCCTCGTCATGCCACGCCGTCCGGTCCCCGGGCTGCTCCACGGGCAGGCCGAACACCGTCTCAACGACGCCCGTGCGCCGCGCCAGCAAGCCTTTTCCAAAAAACCGCCCGGTGGCGAGAATGGCAAAACGTGCCCGGACGGACGTTTCCGACTCCCGGGTGCCGATGTCCGCCTGGAACCAGTCTTTGTCCCGGACAACATTCCGGACCAGTTTCTGGTTCATAACCCGGATTCCCAAGCCTGGCGCGGCTGCCTCGAAGGCCGCTTTCAGGCGCAAACCGGTCACGGACGGGGGCATTGTCGGCACTTCGAACACCCGCGCGCCCAGCAGGCGCTCCATGTCCTCATGGACGGTCCCGGGATCGGCAATGCCGAGTATCGCAGGAAAACCCACCATTTCAACGCCCCGGAGGCGCCTTGCCAGCATCCCGGCCAAGGTTGCCCGGTGCGCCCCGACCTCCAGGGCCGCGGCCATATGCTCCGGATACAGGGGGCCGGGCAGGGGGAAGGAGAGGCGGACAGGCGTAAGGTTCGGCCAGCGAGGGGCCAGGGTCTGGGTGATCCGCGCCGCGCTGAAGCCCTTGAGCCCGGTGAAATCGACCATCAGGGCTGCGGGGTTGTCCCGCAGACCGCGTTCCGCGTTCCACATCCAGGCCGGGACCCGGAAGGTCCTCTTGACCGTGCCCAAAGTGGTGATCACGGAGGCGTTGCGGTCGGCATGGCCTGTATAGGGCAGGCCCAGGTCCTTCAACATATCGCAGAATAAGGCAAAAGACCGACGAACGGTCTCCGAGCCCAGCAGGGCGTAGGGATGGTCCGGGTCGTCGCTGATCAAGGCTTCCAGGGCCTGAAACGGATCGTCCCAGACCTTGCCCTCGGCAACCGGATGCACGGCCAGCAAATCCAGCAGGCCGCTGGAAAAATGGGACTGACCGGACGAGCCCGCCAGCACGACCCGCAGCCCCTTCCGACCGGCAAAGGCCGCGGCGGCCATCCCGGCCATGCCCGAACCAATGACCAGGAGGTCGTACGCATCCACGGAAGACGTCATGGCTTCAGCCCCTCCCGGCCGTGTTCGTGTTCAGCTCCAGATCTAACAGACCGCAATGCAACGCTTCCTGAAACTCGGCCTGAATCTCCTGATACCCCCAGACAATGGGCCGAATGCCCCGCCAGCGCTCTTCCAGAAAGGCGCGCATTTCTTCCAGCCCTTGATCCCGCGCGAGCACGCCCCGGTCATATAAATACCCGGACAGCCTGATGGCGCAGAACCCGCCCTGGCAGGGCCCCTTGCCCACCCGGCTTCGCAATCCGACGGAAAGCAGCGTGGTTCCGGAAGACGCCGCGGGCATCCCGGCAAGGATTTCGTCGATCACGCTTTGCGGGACTATCTCGCATTCGCAAATCACCTTTTCGTCCGTATCCTTGCGGCGCATCCACTCCCGGGGAGCCGACCCCGGTTCGGTCCACTTCCCGCTGGAAAAGGACGGCAGGGCGACGTTTCTGGTTTGACAGGGGCCGCCCCGACCAAGTTTGGCGCAGAGCAGGTCGGCGGTTTTTTCGGCCATCAAGCGAAAGGTGCTCAGTTTCCCGCCGGTGATGGTCAGAAAATTGTCCAGCCCCTGGGCTTCGTGATCCAGCAGGGCGAATCCCCGGCTGACGCCCCGGTCGTCCTGGTTCGAGGAACTGCCGAAAAGCGGACGAATGCGGGCATAGGCCCGGATGTAGCGAGTCGTGTCCAGGACCGGGATCATGGCCTTGGCGTCGTCGATGATCGCGTCCACCTCCGCAACGGTGGGCCGAAAGTCTTCCGGATGCGCGGCCCGGAGCGAAGTAGTGCCCAGAATGGACACGGTTCCGCCGGGCACCAGGATGTCGGAATCCGCGGCGGGCCGCAGCCTGTTGATCACCCGGCGGCTGATCCTGTCGCTGGTCACCAGCAGCGTACCTTTGGAGAAGACCAAGTCGATCTCTCGGCCCACCAGGGCCAGAATTTCACCGGCCCAGGCCCCGGCGGCGTTGACCACCTGCTCCACCTTGATGTCCGCGACCTCCCCGGTGACGACATGTTGAACCTGGACCGAAACGATCCGGCCCTTTGCGACGCGAAGGGCGACGACTCGGGTCATGGGCATGAACCGGGCCCCCAGTTGTTCGGCATGGGCCATATTGTCCAGGGAGAGACGGAACGGGTCCACGGAAGCGTCCGGGACTTCAAAGGCGGCGATGATCCCGTCCGAGAGAACCGGTTCCATTTCCCTGGCCGTCCCGGCGTCCACTTCCCGGCAGGGCACTCCGGCCTTTCGGCAGTTCAAGGCGAAATCCGCGACGTATCGTTCATCATCTCCGGCCACGGCGACAAAAAGACCGCCGGTGTCCTCAATGCAATGCGGAGCCAGATTCTTCAGTATTCCGCCTTCTTCCCGGCACTCCACGGCAGCCATGACATCCCCGCCGACGTAGCGCGCCCCGCTGTGCAACAGGCCGTGATTCCCGCCCGAGGCTCCGGCATTGATGTCGGTTTTATCCACCACGATGGACGAAATTCCGCGCAAGGCCAGGTCCCGGGCCAAACCGGTCCCGGTGACGCCCGCCCCGATGATCAGCACGGTTGTTGCCGACATGGACTCTCCTGGGTTCAAGCCTCTGGAACCGGTTTTTCGCAAGAAACAAACCGACTCAAACCAAAGGCGTGCAGGTCATTTTTTCGGAAGAACAACTTGTATTGCCTCTTTCCTGGTGATACGAAAGACCGCACACTTGGAAACGATCACGACAACGAAAATATTCGTACTTTGTTTCAGCATGGCTTTTCTCATAAACACAGTGCCCCACAACAAAGAGACAACTCTTAGAATATTTTTGTTTTTTTATACAAGCCGTGCCCTGTGATCCTTCCTGACGGACACTTTTCAATCGTTACCCAGGTTAGCTTTCAGCCCTCACCATGCCACTTTGCAATTCAGAAAACAACATAATTTTAATTATTCTTTCAAAAACGAAAAAAAGCCATGTCCAATGCTCAAGAAAAAAAAAGTGCCGGGGATCGGCGAAACAGTTTCGCTGCGTGCTCCCAAACCCCACGGAAATCATCAGCGGTCGGCGATGCTGGGTTGAGCGAGGGGAAATCCAAGGGCGTGGCCGCTCGCCATCGAAAGATCCTGAAGGTTGTTCAGGGCAAAGGCTACGTCACCATCGACGACCTGGCCCGAGAGTTCAAGGTCACCCCCCAGACCATCCGCCGGGATATCAACGACCTGAGCGACGCCGGCCTGATCCACCGCTACCATGGCGGCGCGGGAACGCTCTCCAGCACGGAAAATTTCGCCTACTCGGATCGAAAAATCCTCTGCCTCCAAGAAAAGGAGCGGATAGCCGCCCTGGTTGCCAGACACATTCCCGATCATGCATCGCTGTTCATCAACATCGGCACGACCACCGAGGAGGTGGCCAAGGCCCTGTGCAACCACCAACGATTGCGCGTGATCACCAACAACCTCAATGTGGCCTCGATCCTCAGCAATTTCGACCACATCGACATCATCGTCGCCGGAGGGCTCATCCGCCACCGGGATTGCGGGATCATCGGCGAAGCGACCATCGACTTCATTCAGCAATTCAAGGTTGATTACGGGATCATCGGCATCAGCGGAATCGACATGGACGGGACCCTGCTGGATTTCGACTATCGCGAGGTTCGCGCGGCACGGGCCATCATCGACAACTCCCGCCGGACTTTTCTCGTGGCCGATCACACCAAGTTCGGACGCAACGCCATGGTCAGGCTGGGGGGGATCGCCGAAATCGACGCCCTGTTTACCGACCAAGCGCCCCCCGCGAGCCTGATGGAAATTCTGGCGACCCAGGACGTGAAACTCCATGTCGCCACATGATTCTTTTTCATTTCTTTCATTTCTACTTGTTTTTTTATTTCCTGGATGATAATTAAAACACTCATTTTTTTAACAAGCTGTGATTAATTGCTTTTTTTCTTAGCGCCGCGCGTACCGCCGGGATGGAGTCGACACATGGGATTTTCGATTTCGAATGTCGATAAATTTGTGGGCCAGGAAGTCCATCTGCAAGACATCAACCTTGATCTGCGTTCAGGAACGCAAAACATCATCCTGGGCCGGACCCTGGCCGGCAAGACCTCCCTGCTCCGGATCATGGCCGGGCTGGATCGCCCAACGAAAGGCGTCATCCGGGAAAACGACGTCGACGTGACCGGCGTCTCGGTCCGCAAGCGCAGCGTGGCCATGGTTTATCAGCAGTTCGTGAACTACCCCTCCCTGACGGTGTACGATAATATTGCCTCAGCGTTGCGCATCAGCGGCATGTCCAAGGCGGACGTGGACGCCAGGGTCATGGAGGCCGCGAAAATGCTCCACCTGGAACCCATGCTGACCAGGCTCCCCCAGGAACTCTCCGGCGGACAGCAGCAACGCACTGCCATAGCCAGGGCACTGGTCAAGGACGCAGCCCTGCTCCTGCTGGACGAACCGCTGGTCAACCTGGACTACAAGCTACGGGAGGAACTGCGGGCGGAACTCCAGGAAATCTTCCGACAGCGGGAATCCATCGTCCTCTACACCACCACCGAGCCCAGCGAAGCCCTGATGCTTGGCGGGAACATCGTGATCATGCATGAAGGTCGCGTACTCCAGACCGGCCCCACCGAAGAAGTTTACCGACGGCCTTCCACGATCCAGGTGGCGGATATTTTCAGCGACCCGCCCATCAACAAGATCAAGGCCGTGGTGGACGGAACGCACGCCCGTCTTGGCGAGGATCTGTCGACGCCTCTGGACGGCCATCTGACCGGCCTGCCCCTCGGCGAATACCTCTTCGGCATCCGCCCGCACCACCTGAACATGTCCCGGCTGCACGAGCGCGACCTGGAACTTACCTGTACCGTGGAGCTGTCCGAAATCAGCGGCTCGGAGACCTTTATCCACGTCGATTACGGCGGCTTGGCGCTTGTCGTCCAGGAGAGAGGCATCCACCGCTATCCGTTGGGCAGCCGCATCCCCGTTTTTGTCCGCCCACGGAAAATCTACATTTTCAGTATTGACGGTGAGCTGGTGCGCGCTCCCAATCTTCAGGAATCCTGATCCCGCGTGAGGAAACCATGGCCCGGATCGAACTGCGAGAAATTGCCCACAGCTATCTTCCCTCTCCTCGAAACGCCGAGGACTATGCTCTGAAGCGCGTCCAGACCGTGTGGGAAGATGGGGGGGCCTACGCCCTGCTTGGCCCTTCGGGGTGCGGAAAAACGACGCTTCTAAACATCATCTCCGGCCTGCTGACTCCCAGCGAGGGCCAAGTGCTTTACGACGGAAAAGATGTTACGGCCCTGCCGCCCGAGCAGCGGAATATCGCCCAGGTCTTTCAGTTTCCGGTTCTCTACGACACCATGACCGTCTACGACAACCTGGCCTTTCCCTTGCGCAACCGCGGCGTTCCCGCCGCGGAAGTCGACCAGCGGGTTCATGAAGTGGCTGAAGCCCTGGACCTGTCCATTTTTTTGAAAAAGCGCGCGGCCCGTCTGGATGCGGACGCAAAGCAGAAGATCTCCCTGGGTCGGGGGCTGGTCCGCAAGGACGTGGCCGCGATCCTGTTCGACGAACCCCTGACGGTCATCGACCCGCATCTGAAATGGCAATTGCGCCGGAAACTCAAGGAAATCCACGCCCAGTTTCACTTGACCCTGATCTATGTGACCCATGACCAGGTCGAGGCACTGACCTTCGCCGACCAGGTTGTGGTCATGTCCGACGGCGCCATCCTCCAGGCGGGCACCCCGGAAGATCTTTTCGAAAACCCCGAGCATGCCTATGTCGGCTATTTCATCGGCAGCCCGGGCATGAACATCCTGCCCGTGACCCTTGTCGGCAACGACATCCGCATCAACGACAACTCCATTTCCCTGCCACAGGAGTTGGCAAAGGCGGCACGGACAACGTCAAAACGCCTATCCCTGGGAATCAGGCCCTTGTATGTCCAGGTCCATGCCGAGCCCGGGCCGGATCGAGTCCAGGCCGAGGTGGTCCTGGTGGAGGACCAGGGCAGTTGCAAGGTGCTCACGCTCCGTCTTGGCGAGCATGTCCTCAAGGGTTTGCTTCGGGAGGACCGCGAAGCTCGCCGGGGTGCTTGCTGGCTGCACTTTCCGCCGGAACGGATCAAACTTTACGCCGACGACCAACTCATCAAGCTGGGGGATTGATCATGCAGAAATGGGAAAACAACAAGGCCTGGTTTCTGATCCTCCCGGTTTTCGCCGTGGTCGCCTTCAGCGCCATCATCCCTCTGATGACCGTGGTCAACTACTCGGTGCAGGACATCTTTGGACCGGGGCAAAGCATTTTCGTGGGCACGGAATGGTTCAAGGAAGTCCTGCACGACCAGCGTCTGCGCGACGCGCTGTGGCGACAGCTTCTGTTTTCCAGCCTGGTCCTGCTGATCGAGATTCCGTTGGGCGTACTCATCGCCCTGGCCCTGCCCAGAAAAGGGTGGACCGTTTCGGCCTGCCTGGTCTTGCTGGCCCTGCCTCTGCTCATTCCCTGGAACGTCATCGGCACGACCTGGGTGGTCTTCACCAGGCCGGACATCGGCCTGTTCGGTGCGACGCTGAACGCCCTGGGCATTGCCTTTGACCATACGTCCTCCCCGCTGCACGCCTGGATCACGGTGATGCTCATGGAGGTCTGGCACTGGACTCCGTTGGTGGTCCTGCTGGCCTATGCCGGGCTGCGCGCCATCCCGGACGCCTACTATCAGGCGGCCAAAATCGACGGAGCCACGAACTGGGCTATTTTTCGCTTCATCCAGCTGCCCAAGATGCGCGGCGTCCTGACCATTGCCGTCCTGTTGCGGTTCATGGACAGCTTTCTGATCTATGCCGAGCCGTTTGTGCTCACCGGCGGCGGACCGGGCAACTCGACCACCTTCTTGTCCATCTATCTGGTCAAGGTCGCGGTGGGCCAGTTCGATCTCGGTCCCGCGGCGGCCTTTTCCCTGATCTACTTTTTGATCGTGCTCCTCTTTTGTTACATCTTTTTCCAGGCCCTGCTCAACGTGGGCACGGGAGAAAAACGATGAAGATTCAAAAACGATACATCGGGCTGGCTTTTTACTTTCTCCTGCTGCTCCTGCCCATCTACTGGATGCTGAACATGTCCCTGCGGACCAACGCGGATATTCTGAGCACCTTTGCCCTGTATCCGCATAACCCGACCCTGGCCAACTACATCAAGATTTTCACTGATCCGGCCTGGTATTCGGGGTACATCAACTCCATTACCTACGTGACCATGAACACGGTCTTCTCCCTGCTGGTTGCCCTGCCCGCGGCTTACGCCTTTTCCAGGTATCGGTTCATCGGCGACAAGCACGTCTTTTTCTGGCTGTTGACCAACCGCATGGCCCCCCCGGCCGTGTTCCTGCTGCCGTTTTTCCAGCTCTATTCCACGTTCGGACTGATCGACACCCATCTGGCCGTGGCTTTGGCCCACTGTCTGTTCAACGTCCCTCTGGCGGTCTGGATCCTGGAAGGATTCATGTCCGGAGTGCCCAGGGAAATCGACGAAACCGCCTTTATTGACGGGTATAGCTTCCCCCGCTTCTTCATCACCATCTTCATCCCGCTAATCCGGGCCGGAATCGGCGTGACCGCCTTTTTCTGCTTCATGTTCTCCTGGGTCGAACTGCTTCTGGCCCGCACCCTGACCACGACCGTGGCCAAGCCCATCGCCGCGACGATGACCCGGACCGTCAGCGCCACGGGCCTGGATTGGGGGCTGCTGGCCGCCGCCGGGATTCTGACCATCATTCCCGGGGCCTTGGTGATCTGGTTTGTGCGCAACCACCTGGCCAAGGGTTTTGCCCTGGGCCGCGTATAACTGTTTACTGAGATAGTCTTAATTCGACAGTCCGTTCAAAAACCCCAAGTGCAAGGAGCATGAAAAGTTCAAGGTCGAAGCGTATTTCTTTATACGTGAGAATTTGAACTTTTTGTAGCGACGCAGCAATTGGGTGTTTTTCAACGGACTGTCAGGGAGGCATGCGTCATGATTGAATGGATGGCCTGGACCACCGTCACCGCCAGCTTTTTCCTGACCATTTTCCTGATCCTGGCGGGCATGCTCGTCTGGGAACTCAAGTCACCTTCCATGGAGCGCAAGGGCTTTTTGCCCATTGCCACTACCCGGGGTGACAGGCTGTTCATCGGACTTCTGGGAAGCGCCTACCTCACCTTGACGTGGGTCGGACTGACGGATTGGACGCTCTGGCTGGTATTGCCGGTCATCGTCGTCTTTATGTCCTTGGTGATGCGCTACGGTTGATCATGCTGATTCGTGTTCAGATCACATTTGAGGTCCATGCCCGGTGCTTCGTGCGCGGGGCATTTATCTGATTGGCAGTGGAGTTGGTGAGACTGTTGTCTGGTAAAAAGTGTGAATCTATCCCTGTAACAACACGGAGGAGTCATGAAGCGAACGGTCGGTAAACCCTTTTGGCAGCGAACCTTTTGTCTATGGTTCGTGCTTGCGGCGTTCCTTCTCGCCGCCCCGGCTTGGGCCACGTCAGCCTTTGAGCAGGCTGCGGAAAAATGGATCGAAACCGAGTTTCAGCCCTCAACCCTGTCCAAGGCTGAACAGCTGGAGGAGATGAAATGGTTCATCAAGGCCGCTGAACCCTTTCGGGGGATGTCCATCAAGGTGGTTTCCGAAACCATCCCCACGCACGAATATGAATCCAACGTGCTGGCCAAGGCCTTTGAAGAGATCACCGGCATCAAGGTCACCCACGACCTGATCCAGGAAGGAGACGTCATTGAAAAATTGCAGACCCAGTGGCAGTCCGGTGAAAACATCTATGATGCCTACATCAACGACGCCGACCTGATCGGCACCCACTGGCGGTATGATTTCGTCGTCAACCTGACCGACTGGATGGCCGGGGAAGGCCAGGACGTGACCCTGCCCACCCTGGATCTGGACGACTTTTTCGGCAAGGAGTTCGGCACCGGCCCGGACGGAAAGCTCTACCAGCTTCCGGCCCAGCAGTTCGCCAACCTGTACTGGTTCCGTTACGATTGGTTCAACCGTGAGGACTTCAAGAAGCAGTTCAAGGACATCTACGGTTACGAACTGGGCGTTCCGGTGAACTGGTCCGCCTACGAGGACATCGCCGAATTCTTCACGGAGCACGTCAAGGAAATCGACGGACAGAGAATCTACGGACACAACGACTACGGCAAGAAATCCCCGGATCTGGGCTGGCGCTTCACCGATGCCTGGTTGTCCATGGCCGGCGCCGGCGACAAGGGACTGCCCAACGGCAAGCCCGTGGACGAGTGGGGCATTCGCGTGGATGAGAATGACCGCCCGGTGGGCTCCTGCGTCAACCGCGGCGGCGCGACCAACAGCCCGGCGGCCAAGTATTCCCTGAACAAATACATGGAATGGCTGCGCAAATACGCCCCTCCGGGCGCCCTGGGCATGGACTTCTACCAGTACCTGCCCTTCCTGGCCAACGGCAACGTGGCCCAGCAGATCTTCTGGTACACGGCCTTCATCCCGGACATGGTCGCCCCCGGCCCCACGGTTAATGAGGACGGGACCCCCAAATGGCGCATGGCCCCATCCCCCCATGGTCCATACTGGGAAGAAGGCATGAAGGTCGGATACCAGGACTGCGGTTCCTGGACCCTGTTCAAAAGCACTCCGCTGGACCGGCGCAAGGCCGCCTGGCTCTACGCCCAGTTCACCGTGGCCAAGACCAGCTCGCTGAAAAAAGCCCATGTCGGTCTGACCCCGATCCGGGACAGCGACATCAACCACGTCTCCTTCACGGAGCGCGCGCCCAAGCTGGGCGGTCTGGTGGAATTCTACCGCAGCCCGGCCCGACACGTCTGGACCGATACCGGAACCAACGTCCCCGACTACCCCCGCCTGGCCCAGCTCTGGTGGCAGAATATCGGTGAGGCCGTTGCCGGCGAGGTCAGCGTGGACCAGGCCATGGACAACCTCTGCCGCGAGCAGGAGCGGATCATGGAACGCCTGGAACGCCAAGGCGTTCAGGGCGACAAGGGTCCGAAGCTGAATCCGGTTCAGGATGAAGCCTACTGGCTGAGCCAACCCGGCTCCCCCAAGCCCAAGCTGGAAAATGAAAAGCCCCAAGGCGTGACAGTGCCTTATGAGCAACTGCTCCAGGCCTGGGTCGAAGGCCGCGTGCGCTAACCACACCAATACCAAGCAGTAACGACAAAGGGGCCGGGAGAAGATTCTCCCGGCCCCTTTATTGTTACTAGCAGCAAAATTCGGGCTATGCAGACCGGAGGGGTTGGGGCCGGACCGAGCTAATATACTGAATTTTCTAAAGTTACGTTCAAAAACAGGCTGTTATTGTGGCTTAAAACCACAATTTCACTCTCAAAATGGGCATTGCAAGTGTCTGGTTCCTCACGCAACGCCGACTCAACGTTGGTGCTTTCCTCAATGATTTTCTCCCAACTGCCTTGAATTCCAGCTTCGCCTGAATGCTTTCCACAAATTTCCTGGTTCCCACGGCGATGCGGGAGCATGAGGTTGGCTCGGCCCGACCACGATCAACACCGATCAACCATCAAAGTATAGCACTGATCGTGACAGGCAATCGGCTTCGCTCCAGTGCTTTGTCAAGTAGAGTTTTCCGCACGTCTCAAGTATTCATCTGCATCTTCAATCTGAGAATCAGGAAAGACCTTAATGCCGTTCTTTTCGAGAAGCGCTGTTGTAACTCCTATTCCCTTCTTCTTTTTTCCTGTGAAGCTACCGTCATAAATATACGACGATCCGCATGAAGGGCTTCCATCAGTGAGCAGAGCAACTTTAACATTGTGCCTGACAGCGAGCTGCAAGGCCATCTCCGCGCCATGAATATAAAGCTTTGTAACATCGGCCTCAGTAGCCTCAATAACCATAGCGGCTTCTGACAGAACATCGACTCCGTCTCCATTCGTTATCTCAGCAGGTGGCCTCGGGGTGTTAAAACCAGCGGACACTTCAGGGCAAATATGAACGAGTCGGTCTTCATTACGCCAGCGTGAAACAATTTCCGCGTTCGTCGGTTTGTCTCTTCCGTTGTAGCGAATCGGTAATCCGACAAGGCAAGAACTGACTAGTATTTTATGCATTTGTATTTTCTGCCTAACAAAAAGCTGTCGAGCACATGGTCTTCGCCGTCCCGACCAGCGACAGGTCAAACCTGTGTGCATATAAGAATTTTGCCTGTCACGGAAAAATTTGAGGAGAAACACCCCGCTTATGAGACCGATGTGTAATGTGCCAGACATGGCCTGGAAAGAAGTATCGACTGGCTCTTGGCATTGGCAGCAATTTCAGTTTTCGAATTACCCGATGTTAAAGCGCCCTCCACCCCGTCAGGGCACAGCTCGGCAATCAATTGATCAATTCGGTTCATGGTTTTTCTGAATTTGTCAGCCGGACAAATTCAACACTTTTCCCCATGCGTCGATACGGCTCCAGGTCCGTAAGCTCGTAATCATCTGGAGCCAGCACATCCCGCACGCCAAACTTTGCCATGTCTTCAACGGAAAGCAGAAAAAAACTCCTGACACCGTACTCCTCGTTTCCCACTCGGCAGATATACTCGTCTACGTCGATTTTTTCAAAAAACCGAGCTTGATTGGCCTTGCTGTTCTCCATGTATTCGCGCAACTGTTGGATGCCTTGCGCGAGCAGTACTTCCAGATCGAGTTTGTTTCTCGCCTGTTCATCAAGCTGATCGTAGGCTTGGATTATCTCCGCCCGCACGTCCGCGTCGGTCATTCCTTTGTTCTGCAACGCATTGCCATGCCACCCCACAATGGCGTTCGCGCGGATGATTTTGCGCCGCCCTGCAGTGAAGACATAATTGGCGCAGGAAGACATACACATCGTCTCGACCACGACATCCGCCTGATTGTCGAAGACCCATTCTCCCAGCCGCATGCCCGCATTGATCTCGCCGCCCCCGGAAGCGACGACCAGCGTTTCCACCACGCGTCCTTCGACCGAATCCAAAAATTTCGTCACATTCAGGTCGGAAATACTTCCGGCAAAGGTCGCCGTCGTCCCTTCCAAGCTGATATAGGCTTCTTCCGCGGAAGGATCGTAAACCGATCGTCCAAAAACCTGGGTCTGGCTGAACGCGAATAAAATCAAGCTCATCGTCAAAATACTTCTCATGGTTCATATTCCTTCATTTGGATCAAATGAAAAAAGCCCTCGCCACGTACGTGGCGAGGGCTTTCTCGTTATCAGCTTGCGCGAACAGCCTACTCCGCGCCCTGCGCCTATTCGGAAGCCTCGGCCCGGATGACGTCCAGTAGTTCGATCTCAAAGACAAGCGTGGAGTTGGGCTCGATCATCGGTCCGGCCTGCTGTTGCCCATAGGCCAGTGCGGGAGGGATGACCACTTCCCATTTCGCGCCCTGGGGAATGAGTTGCAGGATTTCGGTCCACCCTGGAATCACGCCCTGCAAGGGAAAGGTGGCCGGTTCGCCGCGCTCCACGGAGCTGTCGAACACCGTCCCGTCCACCAGAGTGCCGGTATAGTGCACCGTGACGATGTCCTCGGCCTGCGGGTTTTCTCCCTCGCCGTCCGTGATGACTCGGTAGAGGATTCCGCTGTCCGTGGACTGGACACCGTCCCGCTCCCGGAACTCGGCCATGAAGGCCTCACCCTTGGCGATATTTTCAGCGGACTGCGCTTGGACCATTTCCATCTGTTTTTGCATCAGATCCTGCTGCAAGGTCATCAGCACCTGCTGCTGTTCCTCCTGGGTCATCAGCGGCTCGCCGCCCAAACCCAATCCGTCGCGCAGCCCCTGGGCCAGTGCGTCCACGTCCACCTCAAGCTCGCCCATGGCGATATTGGTCCCGATATCCAGACCAATGGCGTAACTGGTCTTTTGCACCTTCGTGTCCAAACTCCGCACGGCGGTGGGTTCGGAAGCAGTCTGGGGTGCCGGGGCCTGTTGCTGGCCGCAGCCCAGGATGACCAGAGTCAAACAAACACCAAGACAGGACGCGATTGTCGTTTTTCGGAAGCTCATGCAATCTCCTTGAATCAAAAGAAAGTTTGATGTTAAAAAGGCTACTATAGGACAGCCTTTCCTGGTTGTCCATGAATCCGACCAGGAATCCGGCTGATTTCGTTGGTGACGTAAGCATCGCCGACACCCTTCAAAATACGACAATTATTGCAATAAAATAAGGCTTTCCTTGCAAATTCCATTGACAGCGCCGTTTTGTTCATGGCATTGTTTTCTTTGTTCCATCCAAGGATTCGTTTTCTCCTCAAGGCGAATCCTTTCGCGGGCCACGTTTACCGAAAACGTCATTTCCGGTTTCATGATCAATCTAGAGGCTTGGTTGACTATGTCCGACATTCGGCAGGTGCTCGCGAACAGCTTTCTTGCTGTATTATCTCAAGGTGTCCGGCCCAAATCCCCAATTCAACGTCAACGTGGAGGAAAGCAATGAGTGCAAAAAATTGGATCAAGGCCGTCCTGGCCGCCTGTATGCTGACTCTCTTCTGCTCCCCGGCCTGGGCGCAGAAAATCAAGATCGCCGTGGCCGCTCCCCTGACCGGCCCCGCCGCCTCCTACGGCGAAAACATCAAGTCCGGCGTGGAAACCAAGATTGAGGAAATCAACGCCGCCGGCGGCATCAACGGCGTGATGGTCGAGGTCGCCTACTTCGACGAACTGTGCGAACCCCGCGAAGCCGCCGTCGTGGCCCCGCGGATCGTCGGGGACAAGGACATCGTCGGCGTGGTCGGCCACGTCTGCTCCTCGGCCCACCTGGCCGCCCTGCCCACCTACGTGCGCATGGGCATGCCGGTAATTTCCCCCACCGCCACCAACGTGACCATCAGCCAGCAGAACAAGGACAACGAGGGCCGGGTCTGGTCCTTCCGCAACGTCTATCTGGACGACTACCAGGGCTACTTCCTGGCCAACTACGTCAAGGACATCCTTGGCCTGGAACGCATCGCCGTGTTCTATGAAAACAACGACTACGGCATCGGCCTGAAGAACGCCTTCGTGGCCGAGGCCAAAAACATCGGCCTGACCCTGGTGGGCGAGGAAGGCTACGTCAAGGGCGCCACGGACTTCGCCCCGCAACTGACCCGCCTGCGTGGCGGCAACCCGGACGGCCTGTTCATCTCCGGGTACTACAATGAAGGGGCACTCATTGCGGCCCAAGCCGGAAATCTGGGCATGAACGTCGTCAAGTTTGGCGCCGATGGCCTGGACAACGTGGACTACATCAACCTGGGTGGGGACGCGGCAAACAACACTTACATGACCGTGCCCTTCCTGCCCGAGGCAGCTCCGGAACAGGCCCAGGACTTCATCAAGAAGTTCGAGGAGAAGTATCAGCGCGACCTGGATTGGATGAGCGCCAACGCCTATGACGCTGCAGGCAAATTTGTGGCCGCCGTAACCGCCGTGGGTACGGACCGGACAGCGATCCGCGACTACCTGGCCGGCATCAACTCCCTGGAAAACGCATACATCGGTATTACCGGAGCCACCTACTTCAGTGAAATCGGCGACCCGGAAAAGAGCGCCTTCGTGAAGATGGTCAAGGACGGCGCCTTCACCGCCGCCCCCAAGCAGATGCAATAAAGACCAAAACAACAACCAAACGGAAACAGGCCGGGGTGCTCCCGGCCTGTTTCCGTTTCATCCAGCCTTTCCCCATCCTGCCGGCAGGAGTCCCACTTGCTTGAACAACAACTGATCAACGGTTTGACACTGGGCCTGATTTATGCCCTGATCGCCGTAGGCTACACCATGGTCTACGGAGTGATTCAGCTCATCAATTTCGCCCACGGTGAAATCTACATGCTCGGGGCCTTTTTCTGCGTGACCTTCATCACCGCGGCCGGCCTGCCCTTTTACGCGGCCATCCTGATGGCCATCCTCTGCTGCATGCTCTGCGGCATCCTGCTGGACATCATCGCCTACCGTCCTCTGCGCAAGGCGCCCCGCCTAGCCGCGCTGATCACGGCCATCGGCATGTCCATCTTTCTCCAAAACGTGGCCCTGATCATCTGGGGCAGCCGTTCCCGCCCCTTTCCCCAGTCGGCCCTGCCGCCCTTTTTTCGGGAAAAGGCCCTGATCATGGGCGACGTCAGCCTGACTTGGCTGCAACTGTTCATCTTCGCCGTGGCCATCATCATGATGATCGGCCTGTACCTGACCATCAACAAGACCCGGATCGGCACGGCCATGCGCGCCCTGGCCCAGAACAAGACCGCGGCTTCCTTAATGGGCATCAACGTCAACTACGTCATCTCCTTCACCTTTGCCCTGGGTTCGGCCATGGGCGCGGTGGCCGGGATTCTCGTCTCGGTCTACTACAACACCCTCTACCCGACCATGGGCTACACCGCCGGAGTCAAGGCCTTTGCCGCGGCCGTGCTCGGCGGCATCGGCTCGGTTCCCGGAGCCATGGTCGGCGGGGTGGTCCTGGGGGTTGCCGAGGCCCTGGGCGCGGGCTACGTCTCCTCCCTGTACCGCGACGGGGTGGCTTACGCGGTGATGATCGCCGTGATCATCTTCCGTCCCTCCGGCATCCTGGGACGATCCGTGGTGGACAAGGCGTAACTGTCCGTTGAAAAACTCCCAATTGCCGCGTCGCCGCAAAAAGCTCAAACTCTCACGTATCAATAAATACTCTTCGACCTTGAGCTTTTTTTGCTCCTTGCACTTGGGGTTTTTGAACGGACTGTCGAATGAAGACTTTTTCAACACTCAGGTAACCCTTGCCAACGTGTTTCTTTTCGCCAACAACGAACACCAGCACAGTTAATATTTCGGGGAATTTCGTGAATATCGGAAAATCGCTCACCCTCCTGATCGTCGCCGCTGCACTGACCTACCCCTTGGTGCCGCAGTCCAGCGACTACATCATCCACGTGATGACCCTGGCCATGGTCTACATGATCCTGGCCATGGGCCTGAACATCGTGCCCGGATTCTGCGGCCTGCTGGACCTGGGCTACGTCGGCTTCTACGGGATCGGAGCCTACACCGCCGGCCTGCTGACCATTCACTACGACATGTCCTTCTGGGTGATCGTCCCCCTGGCCGCCCTGAACGGGGCACTGTGGGGCGCGCTGCTGGGCGCGCCGACCCTGCGCCTGACCGGGGACTACTTCGCCATCGTCACCTTCGGTTTTTCCGAACTGGTGGTTCTCTTCCTGACCAATGAAATCTGGCTGACCCGCGGCCCCTTGGGGTTGCCCGGGATTCAGCCCATCACCGTGAACCTGACCTGGCTCAACGAGGCCTGGTATTTTCAGTTCTACGACAAGACTCCCAACTTCTACGTCGTGGCTCTCCTGGTGGGCTTGGTCTTCTTCATCATGCGCCGGATGGAGGACTCCCGCCTGGGCCGGGCCTGGTACGCCATTCGCGAGGATCCCCTGGCCGCGGCCAGTTGCGGGGTGAACATCCTCAACTACAAGGTCATCGCCTTCGCCATTTCCGCGGCCATCGGCGCGGTAGGCGGTTGCTTCTACGCCCGCTGGTCCATGTTCCTCTCCCCGGACATGTTCAAGTTCTGGGAATCCTTCCTGGTCCTGTGCATGGTCGTGTTGGGAGGCTTGGGCAACATTAAGGGAGCCTTGCTCGGTGCGGTCATCCTGGTCTGTCTGGGTGAAGTGCTCCGGGAAGTACTCACCTCCCTCGGCCTGCCCCCGGAGACCCGGTTCATGGCCTACGGCCTGATCATGGTCCTGATCATGCGCTTCAAGCCGGCAGGTTTTTTTCCGGCCATCGCCTCCAGCGGCCGATCCAACCCGTTGCTGCTCGACCTGCAAAAGCGTCTGACCGCCCGAAACGCTCCCAAGGAAGAAACCCGTGACGCCGCTGCTTGAAATCGACGGAATCAGCAAACGCTTCGGCGGCCTTCTGGCCCTGACGGACGTTTCGTTCAACGTGATCGAAGGTGAAATCCTCGGTCTGATCGGTCCCAACGGGGCCGGAAAGACGACCATGTTCAACTGTATCGCCGGAGTGTACAAGCCCACGTCCGGCAATCTGGTCTTCACCCGGGATGAAAAATCCGTGCGCGTCAACGGCCGCAAACCGGAAAAAATGACGGAGCTGGGCATTGCCCGCACCTTCCAGAACATCCGTTTGTTCAGCGCACTGACAGTCCTGGACAACGTGCGCATCGCCCGCCACTGCCGGACCACGTCCAACTTTTTTCGCTCCGTATTACGGACAAAATTTCAACAAGCCGAAGAAAAGGAAATCGTCGACGCATCCATGCGCTGGCTGGATTTCGTCGGCCTGGGCCATCACGCCCTGGCCGATGCCAGCAGCCTGTCCTACGGGGATCAACGCCGCCTGGAAATCGCACGGGCCCTGGCCACGGAGCCGAAGCTGCTCCTGCTCGACGAACCTGCCGCGGGCATGAACCCCAGGGAAACCCGGATGCTCGTGGACCTGATCCATGCCATTCTGGACGTCGGGGTCACCGTGATGCTCATCGAGCACGACATGAGGCTGGTGATGACCATCTGTAAACGGCTTGTGGTCCTGGATCACGGCACCCTGATCGCCGAGGGCGGCCCCAAGGAAGTCCGGGAGAATCCCCAGGTCATCGAGGCGTATCTGGGAAGGGGGGCGGCCCATGCTTGAGTTGCGGGACGTACAGGCCTACTATGGCAACATCCAGGCCCTGAAAGGCATCAGCCTGAATGTCCAGGCCGGCGAGATCGTCACCCTGGTCGGGTCCAACGGCGCGGGAAAATCCACGACTCTGATGACCATTTCCTCTGTGGTGCCCGTGCGCTCCGGGAGCATCACCTTCCTGGGCAAGGACATCACCAAGACGGCCACGGACAAGGTCGTGGCCATGGGCATCACCCAGGTTCCGGAAGGCAGAATGATCTTTCCGGCCTTGACGGTCCTGGAAAATCTGCGCATGGGCGGCTACTTGCGCAAGGACAAGGCCGGACTGAAAGAGGATGAAGAGCGGGCTTTCAAGATGTTTCCAATCCTCAAAGAACGTCGCAAGCAATACGGAGGCACGCTTTCCGGAGGCGAGCAGCAGATGCTGGCCATCGCCCGCGCCTTGATGGCCCGGCCCAAACTGCTCCTGCTGGACGAGCCATCCCTGGGACTGGCACCCATCGTGGTGGAAAACATCTTCGACGTCATCGTCCAGATCAACAAGGAAGGCACCACGGTCCTCCTGGTTGAACAAAATGCCCAAATGGCCCTCCAAATCGCACATCGCGGCTACGTCCTGGAAACCGGCCTGGTTACCATGTCCGGAGAAGCCTCGGACCTTTTGGAGGATCCAAAGGTCCAGGCCGCGTACTTGGGGATGGATTGATTTTCAAGCATCAAATCGCACATAAAATGAGAATACGCCCAAAAACAAGGATACCTTTTCCATGGACCATGAATCAGAAATCCCTTTCGGCCTGACGTTTGACGACGTGTTGCTGGTTCCGAGCTATTCGGAAGTTTTGCCGGACAAGGCGGATGTGCGGACCCGGATCACGCCGGAGATTGAGTTGAATATTCCGTTGGTCAGCGCGGCCATGGACACGGTTACGGACGCGCGGATGGCCATCTCCATGGCCCGGTCCGGGGGCATGGGCATCATTCACAAGAACATGCCTATCGAGCGACAAAAGATCGAGGTGGAGAAGGTCAAGAAGTCCGAAAGCGGGATGATCATCGACCCGGTGACCATCCATCCGGAGGACAGCGTGGCCAAGGTTCTGGAAATGATGTCCGACTACCGGATCTCCGGCCTGCCGGTGGTGGAAAACGATCACCTAGTGGGTATCGTCACCAACCGGGACGTGCGGTTTGTCACGGACATGGAGACCAAGGCTCGGGAAATCATGACCAGCGAGGATCTGGTCACCGTGCCCGTGGGAACGACCCTGGACCAGGCCAAGAACCTGCTGCACGAAAACCGGATCGAGAAACTGCTGGTGGTGGACCACAACCAGAAGCTGCGCGGTCTCATCACCATCAAGGACATTGAGAAGGTCAAGAAATACCCCAATTCCTGCAAGGACTCCGTGGGACGGCTGCGAGTTGGCTGCGCCGTGGGCGTGGGCGCGGACGGCGAGGCCCGTGTGGCTGCCCTGCTCCAATCCGGGGCGGATCTGTTCGTCGTGGATTCGGCTCACGGGCACACGAAGAACATCCTTGAGGCCGTCCGGAGAATCAAGGGCAGCTTTCCCCATTGCCAGCTCGTGGCCGGCAACGTGGCCACCTACGAGGGCGCCCGGGATCTGATCCGGGCCGGGGCCGACGCGGTCAAAGTGGGCATTGGTCCGGGCTCCATCTGCACCACCCGGATCGTGGCCGGAGTGGGCGTGCCCCAGGTTACGGCGATCATGGAGGCGGTCCGGGCATGCCGTGAGGCTGACAAATGCCTGGTGGCGGACGGCGGGATCAAATTCTCCGGCGACATCGTCAAGGCCATTGCCGCCGGCGGGGACTGCGTGATGATCGGCAGCCTGTTTGCAGGGACAGAGGAAAGTCCGGGAGAGACCATCCTATACCAGGGCCGTTCCTACAAAATCTACCGAGGCATGGGCTCCATTGATGCCATGCGCGATGGCAGTTGCGACCGGTATTTCCAGGAAAAGTCCTCCAAGCTGGTTCCCGAAGGAATTGTCGGCAGAGTGCCGTACAAGGGCCCGGTCACGGAAAGCATCTACCAACTCGTGGGCGGCCTGCGCTCCGGCATGGGCTATCTGGGCAGCCCGGATCTGAAGGCCCTCCAAACCCAGGCCAAGTTCGTGCGCATCTCCCCGGCCGGGCTGCGGGAAAGCCATGTGCACGACGTGATCATCACCAAGGAAGCACCCAACTATCGCGTGGAGAATTTCTCATAATGCAAACAGACAACGTCATCATTCTGGATTTCGGCTCCCAGTATACCCAGTTGATCGCCCGCCGGGTGCGCGAGGCCGGGGTCTATTCGGAAATCCACCCCTGCACCATCACCACCGAGGAACTGCGGGCCCTGAACCCCAAGGCGCTGATTCTCTCCGGCGGCCCGGCCAGCGTGATCAACAACGAGGCCCCGTCCCTGGATCCGCGCATCCTGGATTGGGGCCTGCCTATTCTCGGCATCTGCTACGGCATGCAGCTTCTAGCGCATATCGGCGGCGGGGAGGTCGTTCCGTCCCAAGACAGGGAATACGGCCGGGCCGAGTTGTTCATCTCCGGGGAATGTCCTCTTTGGCAGGGATTGGCGATCACCGAGGGGCTCAAGGTCTGGATGTCCCACGGAGACAAGGTCTTGACCCCGCCGCCTGGATTCATTCCCCTGGCCCGGACCAGCCGGGTGGACGTGGCGGCCATGGCCGACGCTTCCCGTAAGATCTACGCCTTACAGTTCCACCCAGAAGTCGTCCATACCGAGGACGGCGACACGATTCTGCGCAACTTTTTGTTCCGGGTGGCCGGTCTGAACCCGAACTGGAACATGGCCTCCTTTCTGGAAGAAAACCTGGCCCGACTGCGCGACCAAATCGGGGAACAGGAGCAGGTGATCTGCGCACTGAGCGGCGGCGTGGACTCCACCGTGGTGGCCGTGATGCTGCACAAGGCCATCGGGCGCCGACTGCACTGCGTCTTGGTGGACAATGGCCTGCTGCGCCTGGGCGAAGGCGAGGAAATTGTAGCCTATCTGCGCCAGCATTTCGATCTGAACCTGCAGTACGCCCAATCCCAGGACCTGTTCCTCTCCCGGCTCAAGGGCGTTGAGGATCCGGAACAAAAACGCAAGATCATCGGCCACACCTTCATCGAAGTTTTTGAACAGGAAGCCAAATCCCTGACCGGCATCAAGTACCTGGCCCAGGGCACCCTGTACCCGGACGTCATTGAAAGCATCTCCTTCAAGGGCCCTTCCGCGGTGATCAAAAGCCACCACAACGTGGGCGGACTGCCGGAGACGATGGACCTGGACCTGATCGAACCCTTGCGGGAACTGTTCAAGGACGAAGTACGCAAAGTGGCTGTGGAACTCGGCCTGCCCGACTTCATCGTCTGGCGGCATCCGTTCCCGGGGCCGGGGTTGGCCATCCGCATCCTGGGAGAAGTCACCCCGGAGCGGCTGGACATCCTGCGCCAGGCCGACAAGATCGTCCACAGCGAACTCATGGCCGCCGGCTGGTACTACAAGGTCTGGCAGGGCTTCGCCGTGCTCCTGCCCCTGAAGACCGTGGGCGTGATGGGCGACGAACGGACCTACGAGCATGTCATCGCCCTGCGCATTGTGGACAGCATCGACGCCATGACCGCGGACTGGTCCCGGGTGCCCTCGGAAATCCTGGCCCAGATATCCAACCGGATCATAAATGAAGTCAAGGGCGTAAACAGGGTCGTCCTGGACATCTCCTCCAAACCGCCCAGCACAATTGAGTGGGAGTAGGCACATGTTCGGCATCGGCACAACGGAACTGCTCATCATCATGCTCGTGGCCCTGATCGTCCTGGGTCCAAAGCAGCTTCCCGGCATCGCCCGTTCCCTGGGCAAGGCCCTGGGAGAATTTCGGCGCGTGACCACGGATGTTCAGCGGACCTTGAATCTGGAAGCGGCGAAGATCGAAGAGGACGAGCGGGAGCAGAAAAAGGCCGCTGCGGTTGCCAAGAAGGCTGAGAAACCTCAACCCGCCGCGAAACCGGAACCTTCTTCACCGCCCCCTTCGGCTGCAGGCGAGGAGAGCGCCCCACCTCCGGAACACGCGGATTCAAATCCCTATGTCGCCGCGCAGGACGAAACTTCACCGGATGCAAGCCAACCCCAGCCAATGGCTTCGCACGCTCCGCCCCAGGAATCGACTGCCTTTACACAGGACTCCTCTTCTTCCGGAGCGAGGGACGCCTCCCCCGCCGAGGAACTTGAAAAAGAGACCTCCGATCCGTCCGAATCATCACAGTCCAGGGTCCAGACATGAACGAGACGACCCAGAATACGGATCAGCAAAAGGAAGACGCCGGAGAGCTGAAGGAAATGACCCTCATGGACCACCTGGGGGAATTGCGGTCCCGATTGACCCGGTCCGCGGTGGCCGTCGTAGTGGGTTTTCTGATCTGTTACGCATTTTCCAAACAGCTCTTCGGGATCATGATGCTGCCGCTGATGGAGGTCATGCCACCGGAAAGCACCCTGATTTTCACGGGTCTGCCCGAAGCTTTTTTCACCTACGTCAAGACCGCCTTCGTGGCCGGCCTGTTTTTGGTCAGTCCCTATATTTTCTATCAGATCTGGCAATTCATCGCCCCAGGACTGTACGAGAACGAGCGCAAGTACATGATCCCCATCGCCGCGATTTCCGCCTTGTTTTTCATCAGCGGCGCGTTGTTCGGGTATTACGTCGTTTTTCCCTTCGGCTTCGAATTCTTCATGGGTTATGCGGACGAAATGATCCGACCCATGCCCAGCCTTAAGGAATATTTCAGTTTTTCTCTGAAACTGCTTTTGGCCTTTGGGGTGATTTTCGAGCTGCCCCTGTTCATCTTCTTTCTGGCCCGGCTAGGCCTGGTCACTCCCGCGTGGCTGCGCAAGCAACGCAAATACGCAATCCTGCTCTCCTTCGTGGTGGCCGCGATCCTCACTCCTCCGGACGGAATCACCCAGATCCTGATGTCCGGCCCGTTGATCATTCTCTATGAGGTCAGCATCTACGTGGCGCATTTTTTCGGCAAGAAAAAGAAGCCCAAGCCCACGGACGACGAAGGGGAGGAGGCGAATCCATGACCGCCCCAGGGCAGGCCAGAAGCATGACCGGCTTTGGAACGAGCCAAGTCCATGACGACCATGGACGGCAAAGCTGGGAGATTCGCACGGTCAATTCCCGCTATCTGGAAGTGAAATGGCGGATTCCGGGTTATTGTCGCCGTCTGGAGGGCACTTGGGAAAGAATCGTCCGCGAGCATCTGGCCAGAGGCCGGGTGGAGATCAGCCTGGATCTTCGGCTCAACCGCCCGGACAGCGTTTGCCCAACCCTGGACATGGCCCAGGCCCAGGGCATGCTGGACCAGATGCACGCCTTGGCGGACCGGACCGGACTTGCTTTTGAGCCCGACCTGAATCAGTTGCTGCATCACGGCGGCCTGTGGCGGGAACCTTCCGGAGACTTGCCGGAACCCCTGGTCGGTTCTCTGGTCGCCGGACTGCGGACCGCGCTGAGGGATGTCCAGGAAACCCGCTCCAGGGAAGGGCGAACCTTGAGCGTGGACATTCTTGAACGCCTGGATCACCTGACACGGATTTCGGCCACCATCCGCGACAAGGTTTCCCTGCTCGCTCCGAAACGCATGGAAACGTTACGCGAGCGGGTCGATGCGCTGCTTCAAGGATGCAACCAGCACAAGAATTCGGCCCCGCTGGTGCTGGACGAACCCCGACTTTTGCAGGAGTTCGCCCAGCTTGCGGATCGACTGGACGTCAGCGAGGAACTCACCCGTTTGTCCGCGCATCTGGAAGAGGCGGTCAGAATTCTGACCACGCTCCCTGATCCCGGTCGGCGACTGGATTTTCTGTTTCAGGAATGTCTGCGGGAGATCACCACCTGCGGCAACAAGACCCAGGACGCGGATATCAGCCGCGACGTCGTGGCATTCAAGGCGGAACTGGAAAAGAGTCGAGAACAGGTCCAAAACCTGGAATAGCCGCTCCATCAACTTTCAGCCGAGGAGGAAGATTTCCATGTCCAAAACAAGCCTGTTGAACATCGGGTACGGCAATTTCGTCGTCAGCTCCAGAATCATCACCATCGTCAGCCCGACCTCCTCCCCCATGCGCCGACTGCGTGAAGAGGCCAAGGCAGACAAGCGGTTAATCGACGCCACACAGGGCCGCAAAACACGCTCCATCATCATCACGGACTCCAATCACGTCATTCTCTCCGCCATTCAAGCCGAAACCATCGGACAGCGCTACACCGTCCGCGACGACGGCCCGGACGAGGACAAGTAGCATGGACGGGGAACCAGAACGGTCCCGCCAGGGCATCCTTTTGGTAATCAGCGCCCCCTCGGGTACGGGTAAAAGCACGCTGATCAACCGGTTACGCGTCGAATTTCCCCGCCTGGCCTTTTCGGTGTCCTACACGACCCGCGCCCCCAGGGCCGGAGAACTAAACGGCCGGGAATATCATTTCGTCGATTCGGAGACATTCAACGGCCTCCGTGACTCGGGCAAGCTAGCCGAATGGGCGGAGGTCCACGGCAATTTCTACGGGACCTCCAGGCCGGCGGTCCAGGCGATGCTGGACCAGGGCCGGGACGTGCTCTTCGACATCGACGTCCAAGGTTCCCGACAATTGCGCCAGGCATTCGCCCAAGGCGCGTTCATCTTTCTCTTCCCCCCCTCCATGCGGGTTCTGGAACAACGGTTGCGAGGCAGAGGCACCGAAACCGAGGAATCCCTGGCCAAACGAATGGCCAACGCCCGCCGGGAGCTGGAACAGGCGGATTTTTTCGACTACTGGATCGTGAACGACGACCTTGACCGAGCCTACCAGAATCTGCGCGGCGTATATCAGGCCGAAGGTCTGCGCAAATCGTGCAACCCGGGACTCGTGGAGCAGATCTTGGCCGGGTGAGTCGCTTATTTTGAGCCGAACCGGCTCAAGCGATCCGAAAACCGACTTGTCGTGAAAATCTCATGGCCCAATTGATCATCGCCCTGGATACGCCGGACCTGGAATCGGCCCTGCTACTCGTCGACCGGTTGCATCAGCACACGCGTTGGTTCAAGGTCGGCTTGGAATTGTTCTCCGCGGTCGGCCCCCGAGTAGTGGAAGCCGTGCGATCCAGGGACTGCAATGTTTTTCTGGACCTGAAATTTCTGGACATCCCGAACACGGTCCAATCCGCGGTCCGGGCCGTATCGAGTCTGGGCGTGAACATGCTCACCGTCCACTTGTCCGGAGGCCGACGGATGGTCCAGGCAGCTCTGGAGGGTGTCCACCAGGGAACTCCCTCCGCCGTGTCCCCTCCCCTGGTTGTAGGGGTGACGATGCTCACCAGTTTGAACCAGGAAGACCTTTCCTGGATGACAAAACCCGGTGAAAAAGCCGTTCCCGACCCGGGCGACCTGGCCATTGTCCTGGCCGAACACGGACGCCGATGGGGCGTGGACGGCGTGGTCTGTTCGCCCTTGGAGGTCTCCAGGATCAAGTCCCTTACCGACCCCCTCTGCATCTGCGTCACCCCGGGCATCCGCATGCCGTCCGACGGGACTCCCGAACTCGCGAAGGACGATCAATCCCGGACCCTTACTCCGGCCGAAGCCGTAGCCGTCGGCAGTGACTATCTGGTGGTGGGCCGCCCCATTACCCGGGCGAGCGACCCGGCCCGTGCCGCGGAATTCTTTTTGCAATCCATGGCAGCGACTATCGCAAGGAGGCATCCATGGCCGAACGTTCCGTGACAACTCCACAGAAGGAACACGCCCAGAAAACCAAGGAACGGATCAAAGGCGTTTTTTCGTCCCAGGTGCTGACCAAAATCGGCACCGGCTCGACGCTGCGCAAAAGCATCCAGAAAAGTTATTTTTTCGTCAAGGAGTTGGATGACGGGAGCATTGAAGTCCAACCGCTGAACGTGAACTACGTGCCTTCCGGTCCGAAACAGGTTATTCTAATAGATGAGTTTCTGGAAAAATTTTCGCCGGAGCCGGAATTTTACACCATTACGGTCATGCCCAAAATGCGGGAGTTGGAGAAGACCATTGCCCGAGGCGACCGCCACCGCAAGCGCGGCGAGACGTTCAGCGCGGAAATGGAATACGGCAATGCCGTCAGGGTCGACGAGGAAAACGTTCGCGCCAATTTCGGACTGGGATTGACCTACCTTGAGCGTGGGGCCACGGACAAGGCCCAGGATATTTTCGAAAGGCTGGTCAAGATGGAGTCGGCTTACGAGGCGGAGCACAAACACCTGTTCAACGAGTTCGGCATCAACCTACGGAAAAACAAGATGATCGACCAAGCTTTGGATTACTATGCCCGGGCTCTGGAGCTTTCGGAGAACGATGAGAACCTTTGCTACAATATCGCTCGGGTCCATCTTGAACGCAAGGACATTCCAAAAACCGTCGAAATGCTGACCAAAGCCCTGGATATCAACCCGGAAATGCCGGAATCCATCAAATTTATGGATTTTCTCAAAAGCAAAGGCTTGGTCAAAACGTAACACGTCCGCGTATCGATGACCCGCTCCATCGGCGCGTCATATTTCGGAAAAACCTAAGGGAGTTATGGGTGGCTTTTCACGCCAGAGGGCAAGATTTTTTGAACGAACTACCGGAAATTCATCAAGATCTTCCGGTTTCCCCGCAACTTTTTCAGACGCTGTTTTCGCTGACCAGCGACCAATCCAGTTCGTCGCTGGTGGACATCGCCAAGGTCATCGAGAAAGATCAGGGATTGACCGTCCGTGTTCTGACCATGGCCAATTCGGCCTATTATGGATTGCAGTCCCAAGTCGGTTCCGTGCATCGGGCCGTGATGATCCTGGGGCTCCAGGAAGTCCGTAAACTGCTTCTGCTCTTGAACATCCGCTCCCTGGAGCAGCGCCTGGATGCGGATATCTTTGACGTTTCGAGCCACTGGCGACACCAGGTGGATGTGGCCCATGCCGTCAAAATCATGGCCGGCCACGCTCCGGGGACGGACCCCGAAGAACTGTTCACCATCGGCCTGCTCCATGACCTGGGCAAGATGATCACCGCCCTCTACCGCCCCGACGATTGGAAAGCCATCCTTGCTTTGTGCGCGGCCAAAAATGTTCCGCTCTTTGTCGCCGAAGACGCCTATTGGGGGCTGGATCACGCCCTGATAGGGGCGATGACCCTGAAATCCTGGTTTCTCCCGGCTTCCCTGACCGAACCCATCAATTGGCATCACGCCCCTGGGCTGGCCAAGGATTTCGAGGTACAAGCCAGGATGATCCGGCTGGCGGACGTTCTGGTTCGCCATCAGCTTGACCAGCATTCCCGCGATTGGCCCGAGAAAAACCTCCCCGCCAAGGACATCCGCGACCTTCGGCTTCCAGAAGACCTCGAACAGAATTTAATTCCCGAAATGCGGGCCTCGGGCCGGACCGACCAGTTTCTACGAAGCCTGGGAATCGCGGCATAAAGCCCAAAAATGTCCTTCTGATCAGCACCAGTCCTTTTCCCATCATGCACACACTCCCCACCTTCCCCGAAAAAACGTGGAGGTTTCGCTCCGCTTTGCCCGATCGGCATCATGTCCAAAACCTGGCCGCCAACCTGGATATTTCTCCGCTTCTGGTCACTCTTCTCTGGAGCCGCGGCGTGCGCACGGCCGAGGAAATGGATTTGTTCTTGTCTCCCGGACTGCGGCATCTGGCCCAACCGGAACAATGGTGCGGCCTGAACGCCGCCGGACAAACCATCGCCAAAGCCATCGCCCAGGGCAGGAAGCCGGCCGTCTGGGGCGACTACGACGTGGACGGCATCACCAGCACCGCGCTCCTGCTGCTTTTTTTCCAGGCCCGAGGCGTCGAAGCGGATCATCATATCCCCCATCGCCAGACCGAAGGCTACGGGTTGAACAATACCGGCATCGAGGACCTGGCCCGGCGGGGGATCGGCCTGCTGATCACCGTGGATTGCGGCATCAGCCACCTCCCGGAAGTGACCAGGGCAAAGGAACTGGGCATGACCGTGGTGATCTCCGACCACCATCTGCCCGGTCCCGACCTTCCGGCCGCGGACGCGATCATGAACCCCAAGATCGGCGACTGCCCGTGCCCCAACCTGGCCGGGGTGGGGGTGGCCTTTCTCCTGGCCGCGGTGCTCAACCGGATGCTCCCCGGCGACCCCCTGGACATGCGTCAATTCCTGGACTTGGTAGCCCTGGGCACGATAGCGGACATCGTCGAGCTGACCGGACAAAACCGGATACTGGCCAAGAACGGCCTGTCCATGCTCAAGGAAGGGAAACGTCCGGGCATCGTGGCCCTGAAGGAAGTCTGCGGATACAAACCGGGCGCGGTGCTGGACGAGGATCGGGTGGGGTTTGGTCTGGCCCCCCGGATCAATGCCGCCGGTCGACTGGGCCACGCCGAAACCGCCCTGCGCCTGTTACTGACCCGGGACATGACCGAGGCCAGGGAACTGGCCAAGGAACTGGACGGCTACAACACCCACAGGCGAGGCATTGGCAAGGAAATCCAGGAAGAAGCCCTGCGCCTGGCACTGGAGCAGAAAGGCCGCTTCGGGCTGGTGCTGCACGCCCCGCACTGGCACGAGGGTGTCATCGGGATCATTGCCTCCAAGGTTGCGGAAACCCATTACCGCCCGGCCATCATCCTCACGGACCACGAATCCGGCCACCTCAAGGGGTCCGGGCGAAGCATCCCGGAATTCTCGCTCTACGAGGGACTCACGGCCTGCCAGCATCTGCTCCAGGGGTTCGGCGGCCACAGCCAGGCCGCCGGACTGCGGCTACGCCGGGACGACTTCGCTGCCTTCCAGGAAGCCTTCAATACTGTGGTAGCCCAGGCCCTGAACAATACCCCTCCCACCCCCACCCTGATCCTGGACGCTCCCCTGGGTTTCGGGGAAATCGACTACGACCTGCTCAAAGAGCTGGAACTCCTGGCTCCTTTCGGCGCGGACAACCCAAAGCCGCTGTTTCTCTCCCCCCAGGTGGTCGTGCGCAACCGCAAACCGGTGGGCGCGGATCACGTGTTCCTGGACCTGCGCGACGACGAAGCCGAGGTGACCATGCGGGCCAAGGCCTGGAACCAGGCCGCAAACCTGCCCCGAAGCGTCACCGGAAAGTCCATGCTCCTGGCCTACACCCCGAAGTTCAACGAATTCAACGGCGTGACCAGCATCGAGCTGGCCTTGCGGGATTGGTCGGTTCAAGAGTGACGCCGTGCACGTTCATCACCACACAACCTTGCAATCCCAGGGCGGCACGGCCCAGTTCGCCCACAACCTCATGGCCTGGCTTGCGCGGCACGACGTCACCGGCTCCCACACCTACGAGATCCAGGATAACGCCTCCACCGGACAATGCCTTTCACCCTTTGCCGTGGCCGAGCATGTCCGCAACCCAGGTAACCTCGCGGACGACACAGCCATTGTACACCTCCACGGTTCAGCCGACTGGCCGACCTGCCTGGACGGATTCGCCGCCACGTCGCACCGGCTGGTGCTGACCCTCCACGACTGTCGCCTGCTCACCGGAGGCTGCGCCTATCCCCTGCATTGCGGGGCCTGGAAAACCGGTTGCCAACAGGACTGCCCCCAAAACCTAGCCGCTCACGCCGACCACAGCCGGGCAGTATTCCGGCTGCTGGAAACGCTCCGTCCGCTGCTGATCTCCCCCTCTGCCTGGCTGAGCCGCATGGTCCGGGAAATCCATCCCCAGGCCCGAATCCACACCATCCCCAACGCCGTGCCGGAGAGCCTTGGCCCCCCGGCAAGCAAATCTTCCGAGGAAAAACGGATCGTCAAACGGGAGCTGGGCATCGACGCGGCGGGGAAAGTCGTGCTTTTCGTGGCCCATGGCGGCAAGCAGGCCATGTACAAGGGCGGGCATCTGTGGGAGCGGCTCTGGAAGCGCGTCAAGCAGGGCGAACCCCGGGCCGTGGCCGTGGCCGTGGGCGGAAATGCGATCCACCGCAGCGGGGACTTCCTGGAGCTGCCCTATCTGGACCAGGAACGCCTCCTCCGCTGCATGGACGCCGCGGATGTGCTGGTCTATCCCAGCCTGGCGGACAACCATCCCCTGATCATTCTCGAAGCCATGTGCAGGGGCCTGCCCTGCGCGGCCTTTGCCAGCGGCGGCATTCCCGAGCAGGTCATCCATGAACAAAGCGGGTTGCTGTCGCCTCCGGGCGACATGGTCAGCCTGGCCGCCTCGGTCCTGGAGATCCTGGGCAACCCCCGCCTGGGCAGGCAGCTCGCCCAGGCGGGCCGAGACCGGTTTATCCGCCTGTTCCAAATGGACCACATGGGCCGCCGCCACCTTCGGCTTTACGCCGAATCGCCTCTATCTCGACCAGACAGGGCCGCCTCGCGTTCCAGCAACGTGGGATGAGAGTAGTGAAAAGCGCTGTACCGGGGATGGGGGGTCAGGTTGGAGAGATTTTTTTCACTGAGCTTGCGCAGGGCGCTGATCATCGGGCCCGCGCCCAGGCCGTTTTTCCGGGCGAAGCGATCCGCCTGATATTCATGTTTGCGGGAAAGGCGATTCATCAGCGGTGAAAGCCAGAACGTGAACAGACCGGCCAGCAGAGCAAAAAGCAGAAAGGCCGGGCCCGGGCCACTATCCGCGAAACGGAATCCAAACGCCTCGATGAACGTCGGGCTTTGCAGCAGCCAGGCCAGCAGCGCGAAGGAGGCCAGCCCGAAGCCGGCGGACAGAGTCAGCATTTTCGGAATATGGCCGAGCTTGTAGTGGCCGATTTCATGGGCCAGCACGGCTTCCAGCTCTTCCTCCGACAGCTGCTCGATCAGGGTGTCGAAGAGCACGATCCGCCGGAACCGCCCGAACCCGGTGAAAAAGGCGTTAGAATGGCCGGACCGCTTGCTGCCGTCCATGATCTGGATGGTCTTGGCCTTGAACCCGGTCCGATCCGCCAGGGCCATCAGCCGCTGCCGCAGTTCGCCCTCCGGCAGCGGAGTCAGCGTGTTGAACCAGGGCAGGATCAGCATGGGGTAGAGGACCATCATCACCAGTTGAAAGACGAAAAAGACCACGAAGGCCCAAACCCACCACCATGGTCCGATCCAGTCGATCAGGAACAGAATTGCGGCCAGCAGGGGCAGGGCGATGATCACGCCCAGAATCAGCCCCTTGATCTTGTCCGTGACCCACAGCCGCAAGGTGCTGTTGTTGAATCCAAACCGTTCTTCCAGCCGAAACTGGGCATGATGGTCCAAAGGCAAACCGGGCAGGGACAACAGGATCATCACGGCAACCAGATACAACCCTTCCCGCCAGACCGAAGCCGACAGCCCGCCGCCGAACAGATCGTACGCCCAGGGCAACATCCCGGAAAAAAGCACCACCGCCAGGACCACCGCTCCATACGCCTCCCCGAACAGCCCGAACCGGCTTTTGGCAAGGGTGTATTCCACGGACTTCCGATACGTCACCTCGTCCATCACCTCGCGCAAGGCTTTTGGCGGCGCATCCCGCCGCCTAACTTCGCGCATGTTCAAAAGAATCAGCCAGACTTCGGTGATGACCTTGGCGACCAGGGCGGCCACAACCACGATGAGAATCAAGGTTTGCATATTTTTTCAAACTTACATCAGGAGTTACAGTTATATATAATTATTTGTCGTTTTTCGCTTCGTGAACGACAGCCCCAAAACGCGACGGGTCCAATTCCTGTTGCAGAACTTCCGTGCTTACCCGCAACGCGTCTTCCATATCCCGAACCCGATCCAGCAACTCCTCGACATCCTGGCGCACCCGGCGCAGGGATTCGGTTTCCGCCGGAGCGTCCAGGGCCTGGACTAGTTGTTCCGGCGGGGGCAGATCGCCGGAGCGGGTCAAGGCGACGGAAACGAGCAGGTATCCTGGAAAAAGGCTGATCAGGAACACCGCCATAGCGGTCAGATAGAAATCAAAGGGCAGCCAGTCCCCGGCCAACCAGCCGGAAACCAAGCGCAGGGCGGCATGGCCAAAGACCAGCACTGGCAGAAGATTGCCTGCCAGGGTGTGCGCGAGGCCCAGGCGCCGGGCCGCCAGTTGGCCGGCACTGGCGAGCACGGCCTGTTCCAGACGCTCCTGAAAGAATTCCCGGGTGCGCTGATCCTGCTCGGAATGTTCCGACGTCCGGGGTAGCACGCCTTGGGAGCGCAGCACGTTCAGGCTTTGATGCAGAAGCCGGGTCGCCCAAAGCGCTTGCTCCGCTTCAGGAGTTGAAGCCGGTGGCTCAAAAGCTGATGGTTTCGCGCCGTCCAGCCGATCCAATCCGAGGTCTTGCAAGGTTCTTCGCGAATCCTGGACGATATCGGTCAACCGGCGTTCCTCTTCAGCGGAAAACCCTTGCAGGATGGTCCGTACGGGCAAAATCCCCTGCCAGGCGGCCTTTGCCGCGTGCCACCCGGCCCGGAGCATCCTGGTCAGGGACGGCCCGCCCGCGGACATCCTGGCCAGATGGTAGGCCAGGCCGGAAAAGGCCAGCCGCCCGCGCACCCAGACCGGCAGGGCCAAAAAGCCGCCCACACGGCCCGGAGCGGCCCGCCAGGCCTGTTCCCGAATGATCCGGCGCAGCATGTCTTGGCTGTGGGGCGTGGACAGGGCCTTGAGGAAAATTCCGCGCACTCGTCCGTCCAACTCCTGCTCATGGGCCGACAAGGTCCGGTGCAGGCTTTCCAGGTCTTGGCGGACCGAAACGGAAAGGGCATGGCGGACCTGATTGAAGACGTCCTCGGTTCGCAAGGCCTGGACCTGCTCCTTGGCCCGGTGGGCGAACAGGGCGGCGCGCAACCGTTCGAACCGCTCGTTCAATCCATCTTCTCCGTTTTGCGCCACAACCGCGCTGACCGCGAAAAAACCGCCCTGGTCCACGTCAAAACCCAAATCCCGAACCCGGCCCAGAAAATCCGCGCACACGGCCTCCCGGTCTTGGTCCGGAATCTGGTCCAGCTTGTTCAGGACGAAAAACCAGCGCTTGCGGGCCGCCCAGCGACGGACTTCATCTTGGATGCTGAAATTGGCCCTCTTGTCCGGACTGCCTACGTAAACCACAATGTCCGCCCGCTCCACCAATCGACGGGTGCGCTCTAGATGCACGGACTCCGTACTGTCCACATCCGGCGCGTCAATCAGGGCCGTTCCGGACAAGCGGTGATCGGTGATCACCACGTCCGCTTCGTCGAGAAATGTAAGATGCTGTTTATCCGCCGGGGCCACCGCGACATGGGCGCGGGTGGTCTTGGGACGAATAGTGGCCGAGGTTGGACTGAGGCCGGGCTTACCCAGCAGGGCGTTGAATAGCTCGGACTTGCCCACTCCGGTCCCACCCAAGAGCACGATGACGACCGGGCGGCCAAGACCGACATCCAAGCCTGTCCGGTCATCCAGAACGCCCAGAACCCGCTCCAGGCGCAGGGCCATGGCCTGGGCCGCGGGCAGGCGGTCGAAGCGCCGCGCCTTCTGGATCAATTCTTCAATCCTGGCGGTTATGCGATGGGGAAAAAATCGCGGAGCGGTCATGAGTGGACTCCTGAACCACTTTGTTTAGGCCACCTTGTCCGAATCGCCTCCACCGCGGCCAAGCAGGCCACAGGGTCGGCCTCATCCAAGGCGCGAATCCGTTTTCGCCAGTTTCTCCCAAAAAGTGGCTCCGCAAGATACTCACGCAAATGCGCCTCCAGTTCGTCCCGACGCTGGGCCCGCCATTTGGCATCGGCCTTTTCCAGGATATCCTTGAGTTTGAGTTCCTCGAACATTTTCAACACCGTTCCCGCGCCCAGACTCCCGGCTCCGGCGGCCCCGGCCACCCCAAGCTGGCCCACCGCGCCGAATACCCCTCCGGACACGGCCAAATCCAAAACCAGGGCCGCGCCGCCCAGTAACACCAGCATTTCCGACAACGTCCCCACCAGGGAGCCGTACCAGGGATGCTGTCGCGACCAATTCCGCACGTCGGCCCGCAGCGCTTCCTTCCAGTCGTCGCGCACCGGGGGGGGCTCATGCTCCTGAAGATGCCGGGTCGCTTCCCGGCATCTTTCAGCGGAAAACAATGTAGTCTCCGAGGAATTATCCCGCCGCCACGCCTCCAGGAGCACGACCACGGCTTCTTCCAATCGTCGCCGCTCCAGTTCCCGGCGATCCCGCAGCACGGCCCTTCGCTCGGTATCGCGAAATCTCGCGAATAACCCGCGCAAGGACAACAGCATGCCCGCGGCCCGGGCAACGGGCAGGGTGACCATCCGCAGCCACCCCGGACGACTTTCCTTGACCACGTCGATGATCAGCTCCACCAGTTCCCCGGCGGGAAACTGGGACCCGGCGATCCGTTCGCTGACCTCGACGATTCGCCGATCCGCGACAACCAATCGCTGGGTCAGCGACTCACGCAGGTCATGAGCTTCCCTTGCCACGGCCCCGGCAGAGGTCAATACTTGGTCCACGACCTCCAAAAGGTTGGACCAGTACACCTCAACGGCGTCTTGGCCCTTGATTAAGAACCAAAAATCCGGACCATTCGGGTTCAGCGGCCGGATATCCTCCAACTTCGGAGAAACGTCGCGCGGGGCATAGTACACCGCCGCCTGTTCCAGAAACGCGCCGATCCGCCGTCCATCCCATCGCAAATCCTGAAATTCCGGAGTCTGTCGGACATGCTTCAACACATCCTCCCAGATGTCCCGGGCCACTTCAGCCTCGTTGGGAGTGGACAGTTTGGTAATCACGTAGACCAGATGCCCGGCCCGTCTGGCCACGGCTCGGAGCTGCTCCATCACCGCGGCGTCCTTGTAGGCTTCGGGATAGACCATGAATATCACGGTCTCCGCCCGCCCGAGCATGGCTTCGGCCCGGGTCCGATTGCTCTGCTCCACGGTATTAAAGTCCGGTACGTCCACCAGGACCATCCAGGCTGACTCCGATTGCCGATCCGCTTGGTCATCCCGGTAATATTGAAAATAAAGGTTCTTCCCCGGTCGTCGTCCGTCCCGGAGCATGTCCATTTCCTGCAATGGATACAGCTCGTAGCCGGGAAAGATTTCTCCCAGGTCCAGAACGTCACGCAAGGGCTCCGGCACGGCAGCGGCGGGATTGGAGGTCATGGGCCGCCTCGTTTCACCGGCAGGAACGGGAATGCCGGTCAGTAGCCGAAAGACCGTGCTTTTCCCGGCCCCACTAGGACCGAAAAGTACACAGACCAAACAAATCCGTCCCTCATGGGCGATTATCCGCACCGGCTTGCCCACCAACTCGGACCATCCAGGCAGGTCGTTCAGTTCGCCATCATCCCGGTCCAAAGCCCGATGCAGCCTGGGCACCCATTCCAGAAGGCGGCTGATTTGTTGAATGATTGACGAAAAGTCGATTTTAGGCATGGATTATTTAGTGGATGGCGCAATATCGGATCAAAAATCGCAAAAGGAGCGAGAAAATGGAGCAAGGCTGCACTTCCGTGCTTGTTGATCTTGAAATTCAAGCTTGATAATTTTGTAATTTTTTGTCAATAAATCCAAAATTGAACTCCTCGTGGAGTTAATCGCTATTTTTGATATCTTCCCACAATATTGCTATTATATTTGAAAGGTGAAAAAGTATTCTTTGTAAAATTCCGCTTGTGACATCTATTTTACTCTTATATTTATTTACTTTATATTTCACTTCCAAAATATATTTCACTACAAATCTGCATCCATACTGTATTCTTCATAAAATCAATTCTTTCAAAATATATATTACATCGGAAAAGTTTTTTTAATATTTTTGCAAAGCAATTCTACTTTTTACATATTTAGAATTTTAAAATAATATTAGGAATAACTATAATGAGTGAAATTAATTCAAAAAAAAAAATAAGCAAAAACTTATCCAACCTATTAAGCCGCTTCCCATTCTGGAATGCGGATACAACCTATTAATGCGCGTAGGAGAGCGGCTTCATATAAAAATATGTAGTACAGGTGAGCGATTGTGGGGCGAATTAGTTGGATTTAAACAGGGTGAATTTCTTCTTGTTTGGTTGCATAATCTGATAACAAAACATAAAATTGTTACTGAAAATAACACTGTTACTGTAAGAGGAATGAATGTTGATTATCAGCTATGCGGATTCAAAACTACAGTATCTAAAATAATTATTAAACCTTATCCTCTTGTTTTTTTAAAATTCCCATCTTTTTTTGAGAAACTACACCTGAGACGTCACGACAGAATGGACTGCTTCCTCCCTGCTCAGATGTTACTCGATGGAAACGAATACAAAACCATGATCGTTAACCTTTCACAAGGTGGAGCGCGAATCGTTCTGGATCTGAATAATTCAGACATTTCCCCGGATCAATGCGAGGGACGCGAAGTATATCTTGTTTTCAAAACCGCAAATAATGACAAAGAGGTGTATGCTAAATCCTTCGTTCGCAGTGCCAATAACGAAGCAAGAATGGCCCTCGGACTTGAATTTATCGAACTTATCGGCGAATCACATGCAATTATCGATGAGTATGTCTCCAGCATCAAGGAATATTCCACCTTTAAATAGGAATTTCAAAACCAATGGATCAAGCTTCGTTGACACCTCCAAAGACAACATATCTGCCTATTTTTATCGGAAGACAGACAATTTACGATAATCGTTTGAATGTCTGGGGATATGAGCTTTTATTCAGATCCAGCGGAAACGATAATGTTGCTCAGTTTTCTGACCCGGAGCAGGCCACTGCCATGGTGATTACCGAAGGCTTCTCCATGGCGACCGAATCGATACCAAAAGGAAGGAAAATTTTCATAAACTACCCAACAGGATTACTTTTAAAAAACGCCCCTCTCGCCCTTCCTAAAGAAAATTGCGTCATCGAGGTCCTTGAAACCGTGAAACCCAATCCGGAGATCATCGCATCCTTGAGCACGCTCAAAGACAACGGATATACCATTGCTTTGGATGATTATGTCGGTCAGCCAGGATATGATCCCTTATTGGAGTTGGCGGATATCATCAAGGTTGAGTTTCTAGGTCGTCCCTGGACGGAACTCATTAAAATTGGACAAAAACTACATAAATATAGGTGTTTGCTTCTTGCAGAAAAAGTTGAAAACAGGCCGACTCTGGAACTGGCTGCCTCTCTGGGCTTTTCCTATTTTCAAGGTTTTTTCTTTTCTCGTCCTGAAATTATCACTGGAAGAACCATCCCAACAGCGGTCGTCAACAGAATCCGACTGATCCATGAAATAAACGCAAAAGACTTCGAAGTGTCCCAAGTGGCAAAAATAATCAGTCAAGATCCCGGGCTGAGTTTCCGGTTACTGAAACATATTAATTCCGTCTTTTATTCCTTTAGGCATAATGTTCGTTCCATTTCTCAAGCCGTAACATTGATGGGCTCTCGAGCCATTAAGCAATGGGCCATGTTGTCCATGCTTGCCGACATTGGCTCTGAGGGGAAAAATCAGGAACTCCTTTTCAGCAGTGTTCATCGAGCCCGTTTTCTTGAAATACTCGCCGTCGAGGCTAATCAACGTAAACATGACCCGGATACGATGTTCCTTCTTGGACTCTTTTCCAACCTCGATGCCATGCTCAATCTCCCTATGGAAGATATCCTCATTCATCTGCCGTTGGAAAAAGATATTGGAGCGGCATTACGTGGGGAAGATAACTTCATGCGCCAGTGGATCAAGATGACCATTGCAGTGGAAAGGGGTGATTGGACGAGTGTGGTTTCTATGATCGACTTCTTCCGGCTAGATGAACAAAAAACAGCCATGAATCACCTCCGTGCGGCTGATTGGGCTTATAAAATGCTCTTCGCTCAACAAGCTACGGAGAATCCTTCTTTGAAATGATTTTTTTATCAATAATAAAAATTACGCTGATAACTGCTCGATATACCCCTCCAATCGCCGCATACCCTCCTCTATATTTTCCAGGGAATTAGCGTAGGAAAAACGCAGGAAGCCCTCGGCGTTGGCGCCGAAGTCGATGCCTGGGGCCACGCCGATCTTGATCCTATCCAGGATGTCGAAGGCCAGTTTCAAGGAGTCCGTTCCCAAATGCCGGGCATTGGCCAGGACGTAGAAGGCGCCAGTGGGTTCCACGGCGACGCCCAGGCCGAGTTCCCGCAGTCGGCGGACCAAGTATTTACGTCGTTGATCGTAGACGGCCCGCATCCGGGCCACGTCCGGTCCGGCGGATTCCAAGGCCGCTATCCCGGCCCATTGGGCCATGGCGTTCGCGGAAATGAAAAAATTCTGATGCAGAATGCGCAGGGTGGGGATAAATTCCTTCGGGGCGATGACATAGCCAAGCCGCCATCCGGTCATTGCGTAGGCCTTGGAAAACCCGTTGAAGACGAAGGCCCGGTTCGTGAATTCGAGGATGCTTCGCTCCCGGCCCTCGTAGACCAAGCCGTGATATATCTCGTCGGAGAGAATCCAGGGATGCCCTTCCGATTCGGCGCAATTCCGGGCCAGGGTTTGCATCCGTTCAGCGGAGAGCAAGGTTCCGGTGGGATTGGACGGAGAATTGATCAGCAGCCCGCGGGTCTTGGGCGTTATTCTGGATCGCACGTCCTCGGGCCGGAACTGAAACCCGTCCTCTTCCAACGTGGGCACGCACACCGACACGCCGCCGACAAAGCGCACGAAATTCAGATAACAGGCATAATGAGGGTCCGAGACGATAATCTCCTCCCCCGCGGCCAGCAGGGCCGAAAAAACGAGAAACATAGCAGGTGAAGTACCGGCGGTGACAATGATCTGGTCCGGATGGACGTCGACTCCATAGGTCGCATGGTAGTGGCGGCAGATGGCCTCCCGAAGCTCAATAATCCCCTGGCTGTGGGTGTAGTGGGTGTGGCCGTCCATCAAGGCCTTGCAGGCGGCCTGTTTGATGCACTCCGGGGTGTCGAAGTCCGGTTCGCCGATCTGCATGTGGATCACGTCGTGCCCCTGGCAGGCGATGCTTTGACATTTCTCAAGAACTTCCATTACATAAAACGGCTTCATGCCGGTACAGCGATATCTACTCATAATGTGCGCTCCAATGCTATTTGATCGCGGGTTCCTATCGAGGATTCCGCCCGCGACCGCAATCCCAAACACTATGCCAGGACGAACGGAAAGAAAAGTTTGAGCGACCAGTTGCCCCTCCTTTCAGAATCCGATTTTGCCAGCCATCACCATCAGCACCTTTTCCACATCTCAGGAAAAGGATATTTCCTGACGTGGTTTGACCGAGATATGGAAATAATCCTGGATGAATCGTGGCGTTCTTCACCCAGCGTGGCTTTTGCCCTCCATCAACGGATAATCCAGCGGATAATGGAAAAGCTTGTCGTTCGAATTCCCCAGGTTCGCGAACACGGATGCGCTCCGCTGCCGCCCTGGACCCCGGTTTTAAATAGGGCCATGGTTCCGCTTGACGTCCGGTATCTTCCCGGCGGCCGATTCAACCTCACTTACGCGGTGTTGACCTTTTGGCCATGGCGAAACGGGTGTGCCGGATGTGCTTTGCGTCAAGGCGATCAAAGTTCTGGCCAGCGAGATTGTGAAGGAAGATTTTTCGATGTTCACAACTCCTTCTTAACATCGGGGTTTGAGCCCTATAATGGGGTCTAAAAATCTTATTATTTTAATATGATGACAAAGATAGAAAAAGCATGGTATATAACTCTGTTTTTTACGAACAGAAGATACCTCCAACCATGAGCCTCACCTAATAAAGAACAAAGGCCATCTTGTTCCGCACCCTTGAAGCAACTTTTTTTTCTTCTTAAAAATCATACAAATATATCAAATATCAACAAAGTGACAATGCTCATAACAAGAGGAGTATTCATATGAAATTTCTTATACAGAGAGAAGAAATTCTCCCCGCACTCCAACAAGCTGCCCAGATCACCAGCGTGAAGACAGGAGCCGTGTACCTCCGTTCAACGTGGCTCAAAGTGGAAAACGACCAATTGCGGATCATGGCCACGGATTCAAATATTGAGTTTTTCGGTGTCTTTTCCCCAGAGGTCAAAGAAGACGGGCTCGTGGGCGTCAATGGGCGCCATCTGTACGATTTGATCCGTAAACTGCACCCCGGAGAGCTGCAATTTCTCGTGGATGAAAAAGCCAATAATTTGGTGGTCAAGCAAAACAAGCGCAAATATGTCCTACCCATCAATGAGAACTACTGGTTTCAACCCCTCTCCGTGTTTCCTGAGGAGAACGCCATCTCCTTGTCCGGGGAGACTCTCTCGACGATCATCGACAAGGTTTCCTACTCCGTCAGCGACGACGACACGTTGCAGGCCTTCAACTGCATGCTCCTGAAGTACGCTGCCAAGGATCAAAAAGTCGACTTTTGTGGTCTGAACGGCCATCAGCTAGCCCTGTGCAAACTGGAGCACGAAGGACTGCAAAACCTGTTGCCGGAACAGGGCATTTTGATAAGCAAGAAGTATCTCCTCGAACTGAAGCGCATGATTCCCCTGAAGAAAATTGAACTGAATATCCAGAATAACAGATTATATTGCCGTTCCTGGGATTTCAAGGAGAACATCAGTCTTCCTCTTTCCTTGTACGACTACCCGGACTACAATCAGTTGCTGGCCAAACACGCCTCGTCGTATCCCAGCGGGATGGACGTGGATAGACGGGGTTTAGTGGACGCCTTGGACCGGATTCTGATCTTCAATACGGATAACAGTATGTGCACTTTTTTTGAGTTCAGTGAGGGCATGGTGCAGATGGATGTGCAATCCGAGGAAAAAGGCGAAGCTAAGGAATTTCTTGATGTCGTATTTCAGGGCAATTTGAAGAAGATCGCCTTTCCAACACGTGATCTGATAGGAATTCTCTCTCACTTCGATTCGGACCAAATCCATTTTCACTTTACCAGTTCGGATGGACCGTGCTTTATCGAAGACGTCAATGATCCGGATTACAAAGTTTTGATCATGCCGATGCAGATATCCGACGAAGTGATATACACGGATACTGACACGGAAGCATAGCGATCAGACTTAATCATGACCTGCTCGCCAGGAAAGAAAGCAACAGAAGGATTTTTCCGCAATGGAACATGAAAAAAAATATACCGCCAGCAACATAACGGTACTGGAGGGCCTTTCCGCAGTCCGGAAACGTCCGTCCATGTACATCGGAAGCACCAGCGCCCAGGGGTTGCACCATCTGGTTTATGAAGTCGTGGACAACAGTATCGACGAATCCATGGCCGGGTATTGCTCCAAGATTCAGGTGCAGCTCCATCTGGACAACAGCATCACGGTCAGCGACGACGGTCGAGGCATTCCGGTGGACATCCATCCCAAGGAGAAAAAGCCGGCTGTGGAAGTGGTCATGACCGTACTGCACGCTGGCGGCAAGTTCGACAAGGACACTTATAAGGTTTCAGGCGGCCTGCATGGCGTGGGCGTCTCCGTGGTCAACGCCCTGTCCTCCTCCCTGGAAGTGATAATTAAGCGCGACGGGAAAAAATATTTTCAGCGCTACGAGCGAGGCGTTCCGGTCACGCAACTAAAGGAAATCGGCACGTCTCAGAACACCGGGACAATCATCCGCTTTCATCCGGACGAAGATATTTTCGAAACCGTGGAATTTAATCCGAACACCCTTAAAAAGCGGTTCGACGAACTGGCTTATCTGAACAGCAAAATTGAAATCGAATTCATAGACGACCTGAATAACGAGGTTAGCACCTTCAAGCATGAAGGCGGTATAGTCTCCTTTATAGCGGACCTCAACGCCAACGAACAGACCATCGGGCAGATCATTTCCGGGACCAGCGAAGCCAGCGGCGTGATCACGGAATTCGCCCTGCAGTACAACACCAATTACAAGGAAATCGTTTACACCTTCGTGAACAATATCTGCACCCATGAAGGCGGTTCTCATTTGGCGGGCTTCAAGTCCGCCCTGACAAGGGCCATCAACAACTATGCTTCCAACTCGGAAGCGGCCAAAAAAAGCAAGGTTAAGATATCCGGGGACGACGTACGCGAGGGGCTGACCGCGGTGATCAGTCTGAAGCATCCCGATCCCCAGTTCGAGGGCCAGACCAAGACCAAGCTGGGCAACAGCGAGGTTGCCGGGATCGTTTCCTCCTCGGTCTACGAAACGTTGAATCGTTATCTTGAGGAAAATCCCAAGGACGCCAAGGCGATCATCGAGAAAATCGTTGACACGGCCCGGGCTCGGGAGGCCGCACGCAAGGCCAAAGAACTGGTCCGCAAAGGACCCCTGGCCGGTTTTTCCCTGCCCGGAAAACTGGCGGACTGTCAGACTAAAAATCCCGCAGAGAGTGAACTGTTCATCGTTGAGGGCGATAGCGCCGGCGGCTCGGCTAAACAGGGCCGCAATCCGAAGTTTCAGGCTATTTTGCCCTTGCGCGGCAAGATATTGAACGTGGAAAAAACACGGATGGACAAGATTTTGTCTAACAAGGAAATTCAGGCCCTGATCACCGCCATGGGCGTGGGCACCGGGGAAGAAGACGTGGATTTGAGCCGCCTGCGCTACCACAAGGTGATCATCATGACCGACGCGGACGTGGATGGCTCACATATTCGTACCTTGCTGCTGACCTTTTTTTTCCGCAAATTCCGCTCCCTGATCGATCAGGGGCATGTCTATATCGGACAGCCACCCTTGTTTCGTATCCACAAGGCCAATTTCGAGAAGTACATCCACGACGCGGATGGAATGGACACCTTCCTTTTGGAAAAGACCGCGAACCAATTTGTCTTACAGGGCGAGGAGGATCAGCGTATCGAAAACAGCAAGATGCTATCCCTGCTCAAGACCGTGAAACGCATCCAGGCCTTTGCCGCGGATTCGCGCAGCCTGGGATTGACCGCGGAGCTCTTTTTTCGCCTGGTGTCCTACCGGCTGCGTCTGGATGAAGATTTGCGGGATATCAATTTACCGGCCTTTCAGGAATACATGAAGCTGCACGGCTATTTCGTGGACGTGATCCACGAAACGTCGGAGATTGAAACCATCGCCTTCATGCGTTTCACCCATGAAAACGGCTATTATGTCAAACTTAAAAGCGAGTTTTTCAAGTCCAAAGGCTATGTTAAATCCTTCGACCAGATCAGCAAGATAGTGGAGGAGCACGGAACGCTGTTTTTTAAGGTGTTCAAAGGGGAGGACAAGGTAGCGGAGATGGATCTGCTCGAACTGTACGCCTTTTTGTTGGCCGAGACCCAGAAAGTGTTCAATATTCAGCGGTATAAGGGCCTGGGGGAAATGAACCCCGAGCAGCTCTGGTCCACGACCATGAATCCCGAGGCCCGGACTCTGCTCCAGGTCAAGGTGGAGGACGCCGTCGAGGCGGATCAGATTTTCTCCCGACTAATGGGCGACAATGTGGAGCAGCGACGGATTTTCATCGAAAAGAACGCCCTGTTCGTGGACCAACTCGACATCTAGTTTTTTTGGCTATTTATCAGGCCATTCGTTCAGAACGGTTGATTAATGATCAGCCGATTATTTTTTCGGAGCCATAGTGAAGAACAACATATTCATCGAAGAGGAAATGCAGCGCTCCTATTTGGAGTACGCCCTGAGCGTGATCATCGGCCGGGCCATTCCCGATGTCCGGGACGGGCTCAAGCCGGTGCATCGGCGAATTCTGTTCGCCATGCACGACCTGGGGAACACCTACAACCGGGCGTACAAGAAATCGGCTCGCATCGTCGGCGACGTGATAGGTAAGTATCACCCCCACGGCGACAGCGCGGTGTACGACGCCATGGTCCGCATGGCCCAGGATTTTTCAATGCGCGAACCCCTGGTGGATGGGCAGGGCAATTTCGGGTCCCTGGACGGAGACGCTCCGGCGGCCATGCGGTACACGGAAGTGCGCATGGCCAGGCTGACGTCGGAATTTTTACAGGACATCGACAAGGAAACCGTTCCCTTCCGGCCCAACTACGACAACACCTTGCAGGAGCCGGAAGTCCTACCCACCAAGGTACCCAATCTACTGCTCAACGGTTCGTCCGGGATCGCGGTGGGCATGGCTACGAACATTCCGCCGCACAATCTCGGCGAGTTGATTGACGGTCTGCTGTTGTTGCTCAGCAAGCCCGAAGCCGAGGTGGCGGATCTGCTGGAATGCATCAAGGGTCCGGACTTTCCGACCAGCGGATTCATCTACGGTCGGCATGGGATCATCGACGCCTACAAGACCGGCAAGGGCTCCATCAAGGTGCGGGGCAAGGTCGAGATCGAGGAGCGCTCCAAGCAGGCTGAGTCCATTGTCATCACCGAAATCCCCTATGCCCTGAACAAGGCCAGCCTCGTGGAGAAGATCGCACAGATAGTCCATGAAAAAAAGGTGGAGGGGATAAGCGATCTGCGCGACGAATCCGATCGCAACGGGATTCGGATAGTCATGGATCTGAAGAGAAATGCCATTCCGGAAGTGGTTATCAATTCTTTGTATAAATTTACTCCTTTGGAATCATGGTACCACATCAATACCCTGGCGGTGGTTCATAACAGGCCCCAGCTTCTGAAGTTGAAAGACGTTTTGGAACTGTTCATCGAACATCGCAAGGAAGTGGTCCTGAATCGGACCCGCTTTGACCTGAACAAAGCCGAACAGCGGGCGCACATTTTGGAAGGGCTGAAGATAGCCCTGGAGAACATCGACGAGGTCATCGAGCTGATCAAGTCCTCCAAGACGCCCGCGGAGGCCAAACAGAAATTGATATCCCGCTTCGCCTTTACGGACCTTCAGAGCCAAGCCATCCTGGACATGCGTTTACAGCGCCTGACGAATCTGGAGCGTGACAAACTTTTGGCCGAGTACCAGGAACTGCTTAAGCGGATCGATTATTTGCTGAGCATTCTGCGGAACGTGGAGGTTTTAATCCAGGTTATCCGCGAAGAGCTGGTGGAAATCAAAAAATTATACGCCACGCCGCGACGATCGGTGATAGTGGAGGAAGACGCAAGCAGCATCAACATGGAAGATTTGGTGGGCGACACGGAAGTGGTGATCACCCTGTCCCAACGCGGCTACATCAAACGTACGCCCATGGATACCTATCAGCAGCAGAAGCGCGGCGGCCGCGGCATCTACGGGGCCTCCACTATTTCCGAGGACATCATTTCCCAGATGTTCACCACCACGAACCACAACTTTATCCTGCTGTTCACCAACAAGGGCCGGATGTACAAGATCAAGGCTTACAACATCCCCGAGGGTTCACGCACGGCCCGGGGTATTCACGCCTCCAACCTGCTGCCCCTGGACAAGGACGAATTCATCGCCACGGCCATGACGATCAAGGATTTCGCCACGGACAAGAACTTTTTGTTCGCCACCAAGCGGGGCGTCGTGAAGCGCTCTCAGGCTCAACTTTACGTCAACTGCCGCCAAAGCGGCCTGAAGGCGGTCAATCTCCATCCGGAAGACGAACTGATCACCGTGCGGGAGATTTCCTCCACGGCGGAAGTAGTCCTGATCAGCCGGGACGGGAAATCCATCCGCTTTTCCTGCTCGGATATTCGTTCCACTGGTCGGGCCACGGCAGGGGTCAAGGGTATGGATTTAAACTACGGTGATCAGGTGGTGTCCTGCGTTGTCACGGACGACGATCAGCGCCAGGAAGTGCTGACCGTTTCGGCCAACGGCTTTGGCAAGCGCACTCTGCTGGAGAACTACCGCAGCCAATCCCGCGGCGGAAAAGGGGTGATCAACATGCGCGTGACGCCCAAAACAGGACACGTAATCGGATCAGTGCTGGTCGAATCCGAAGACGATTTGCTGATCCTGACCAGCGCAGGAAAGATCATCCGGATGAACGTGGCCGGAATCAGCCGCGTAGGCCGCGACGCCCAGGGCGTGACCCTGGTGCGCATGGATCCGGACACCCTGGTGGTTGGCTTCGACCGCGTCGACGCTGACGAGAAGGCGTTGCTGGACAACGGCACGGAGGATGAGCAATGATCAGCTCAGCATCGTCTCTTGCATCCAGTCCGATAAAATAGTTTTTGATTGCGTGGCACCGCGAAAAAATCGAGCTCTCAAGGTTAACCTTGAGAGCTCGATTTTTTCATTTTCGCGATCGGAAAAATCCTCCCCCGTAGGGGCACGGCGCGCCGTGCCCCTACGGGGGAGGATTATCCGTAAAACAAATTGTCAACCTATTTTCCAAGCGCGGGAAGAACGATGCGGTTTATCTGGCAAACACCGCGCCCTTGGCCGCGGAAGCCGCCAAGCGGGCGTAGCGGCGCAGGAAGGGGGAGGTGATCTCTCGCTGCAGCGGCTTCCATGCCGCGCGCCGCGATGCCAGTTCCCGGTCGTCCACCAGCAGGTTCAGTTTTCTGCCGGGGATGTCGATTTCGATGCGGTCGCCTTCCTGAACCAGCCCGATAGGGCCGCCTTCCACGGCCTCTGGGGAAACATGGCCGATGGCCGCGCCCCGGGTGCCGCCGCTGAACCGGCCATCGGTGATCAGGGCCACGTCCTTGTCCAGGCCCATCCCGGCGATGGCCGATGTGGGGGTGAGCATTTCGCGCATTCCGGGGCCGCCTTTAGGGCCCTCATTGCGGATGATCAGCGCGTCGCCGGGGTTGATCCGCCCTTCGAGAATGGCCGCCACGGCTTCTTCCTCGCCCTCGAAGACCCGGGCCGTGGAGTTGCGGACCAGCATCTCCGGGGCCACGGCGGACTGCTTGACCACTGCGCCATCCGGGGCCAGGGATCCCTTGAGAATGGCGATGCCGCCTTCGGGGCTGTAGGGCGCGGTGATCGGGCGAATGACTTGATCGTCCAGCACCGCGGCCTTCAAGGCCCGCAGATTGTCTCCGAGACTGGCGCCGGTGACGGTCTGGACCGAGAGATCCAACAGTTCGGCCTTGGCCAGTTCGGCCAACACCGCCTGGATGCCTCCGGCCCGGTGCAGGTCCTCGATGTGGTCGCTGCCCGCCGGGGAAAGCCGGCACAGGTTCGGCGTGGAGCGGCTCAGTTCATCGAAAATGCCCAGATTAAGATCCAGGTCCGCCTCGGCGAAAATGGCCGGCAGGTGGAGCACGGTATTGGTGGAGCAGCCCAGGGCCATGTCCGCGGTCACGGCGTTGCGCACCGCCGCCGGGGTGACGATGTCCCGAGGCCGGATGTTCTTTTCCAGCAGCTTCATGACCTGGGCCCCGGCCTGCTTGGCCAGCCGGATACGAGCCGCGGTCACCGCCGGGATGGTCCCGTTGCCGGGCAGGGCCAGGCCGATGGCCTCGGACAGACAGTTCATGGAATTGGCCGTGAACATCCCCGAGCAGGAGCCGCAGCCGGGACAGGCGCAGGTTTCCAACTCATCCAGTTCTTCCTGGGTCATCTGACCCTTGCGCACCTTGCCCACGCCTTCGAAGACGGAGATCAGGTCCACGGCCTTGCCCTGCCACGCTCCGGCCAGCATGGGCCCCCCGCTGACCAGGATGGATGGGATGTTCAACCGGAGCATGGCCATGAGCATGGCCGGAACCACCTTGTCGCAGTTGGGGATGCAGACCAGGGCGTCGAAGGGATGGCCCATGGCCATGGCCTCGATGGAGTCCGCGATGATCTCCCGGCTGGGCAGGCTGTAATGCATACCCGGATGATTCATGGCCAGCCCGTCGCAGATCCCGATCACCGGAAACTCCATGGGGGTGCCCCCGGCTGACCGGATGCCGTCCTTGACCGCTTGGGAGATGGTGTGCAGGTGGATGTGGCCTGGAACCACCTCGTTGGCCGAGTTGACCACGCCGATCAGGGGTCGACGCATTTCATCCCTGGTCATGCCCAGGGCGTGCAAAAGGGAGCGGTGGGGGGCTTTTTCCAGGCCTTTGGTCATGATTTCACTGCGCATAGGAACTCCTTAAGCGGGTTTGATACGGCAAAACTTACGTTGATAAGATCGGTCACTGGGGATTATTCTCGGTCATCATTTCTCCCGCAACGCCACCCAGCTGCTCAAGAAGCCCATGACCACGAGAACGGTCAGAAAGGTCAGGGTCTGGGAGGAGGGCAGGTAGTCCAGACGCAGCCAAAGGGGTGGAAAGTGCAGCAGGTCTCGCAGGCTGAGCTGAACGCCTTTGAGCATCAGCAGGGCCAGAATGCCGCCCAGCAGGCCGAGCACCGCCCCGGAAACAAGCATGGGTAACTGGATGTACCACCGGGCCGCTCCTACCAAACGGAGAATTTCAACTTCGTTTCGGCGGTGCAGTTGGGAGAGCTTGATGGTGTTACCTACAACCAGGGCCAGAACCACCCCAAGGAAGAGGATTAGCGGCCAGATCACCTGATTGCTGAATCGGGCCCAGCCTCGGGCCAGGTCCAATTGCAGAGGATTGAAGCTGACCTTCTCCACCCCTTCCAGGGTTTCCAGGTGCAGATAGGTGGCCTTGGCCCAGGTTTGCTGGTCGTCGTCCCGGACCGAGAAGGTCAGCAGAGCCGTGGCTGGAAGAGGATTATGGCCTTGCAGCCAGACGAAGTCCCCGGTCCCGCCGAGTCGCTGCATGAGCAGTTCCAGGGCCTGGTCTCCGGAAAAGGTCTTGATTTCCGCGAGGTGCTCCAGCTCCCGCAAGGCGTCCCACTGGGTCCGGACCAGTTCCTGTTCTGCCTCCGGCTGCCAGTAGATCTGAAACTGGATATCCCCACCGGCGCGTTGCAACTCCAGATCCAGATTATGCAGCACGAGTAGGAACAACCCGCCCAGAAAGGCGACCAAAGTTACGGCGGCCAGAGTGAGCACCTGGATCCAGGGATGACGACGGATATCCGTCACTCCCTGGAGCATCAGCTTGAGCACGATACGGAACATCAACGTTCACTCCGGACGGTCATGTCGGAACGTCCATGTCCCAGTTGGTCCAGTTCACGGCCCCGTCCTCAAGGTGCAGAATCTTGGCGTCCGGCACACAGGCCAGGATTTCCTGATTGTGGGTGGCCAGGACGATGGTCGTGCCGTGGGCGTGAAACTGGAGGAAAATGCTCATCAGGCGCATGGCCAACTCCCGGTCCAGGTTGCCGGTGGGCTCGTCGGCCAGGAGCAGTTGCGGTCCCACCACCACGGCCCGGGCGATGGCCACCCGCTGTTGCTCGCCGCCGGACAGTTGAGCGCAGAGGACGTTGGCCTTGGCTTCCAGGTCCAGGCCTCGGAGGACAGCTCGGACCCTTCTCTCTGTATGTGTGCGGGGCATGTTGCGTACTTCCAGAGCCAGGGCCACGTTGGCGAACACAGTACGTTCCGGCAGAATCTTGAAGTCCTGAAAGACCACGCTTACCTCCCGGCGCAAGAGGTGAATATGCCGTGCCTTGAGGGCATGGAGATCGAACCCTGCCACGGTCGCCTGACCCCGCTTCAGCGGTATCGCGCCGTGGAGCAGGCGGAGCAGGGTGGTCTTGCCCGCGCCGCTGGGCCCCACCAGGAACAGGAAATCGCCCTTGCGAACCTCCAGGGAGATGTTCTTCAGGGCCCACTGGGTCCCGAAGCTGTAAGAAACGTGGCGCAGGCTGATCATCACTTTCGCGGGGTTATCCGCACTTGGTGTAGCCGCATTCCTGGCAGACGAAGCAGCCTTCCTGGAAGATCAGCTCCTTGCCGCAGTCCGGGCATTCCGGTTTGACCAGTGAATTGCTCATCTCCGCTTTGCGACCCTGAAGATAGCGGCTCTCCAGTATCCAGGACACGGCGTCCGGGATAGACAGCAGCATGTCCTTTTTCTGGAAGACCGGATGCTCGCCGCCGATGCCCTTGAGCTGACTGACGATGTCCTCCACCCCCACCCCGGAGCGCAGGGCCAGGGAAACCAGGCGGCCGATGGCCTCGGCCTTGGCCGTGATCGACCTCCCGGACTTGCCGATGGTGGCGAAGACCTCGAAGGGCCGTCCGTCCACCTCGTTCACTGTAAGATACAGGAAGCCGTAGCCGGTCTTGACCTTCTGGGTGAAACCGTAGACCACGTCCGGCCGATTCCGAACCACGCGCTGGGATTTTTCCGGGTCCTTGGGCTTTCCGCCGTCGCCGGTGCAGAGCACCTGGGTGCTCTTGCAGCCGTCCCGATAGACCGTGACGCCCTTGCAGCCCATTTCATAGGCCATCCAGTATATCTTCCAGATATCGTCCTGGGTGGCCGAGTGGGGCAGGTTCACTGTCTTGGACACGGCATTGTCCGTGAACTTCTGGAAGGCCGCCTGCATCTTCAGGTGCCAGATAGGCTCGATGTCGTGGGCCGTGACGAACACCTTGCGGACATCCTCCGGAAGGTAGTCGATGTGATGGATGGTGCCCTTGGCCGCCACCTCCTCCATCAGCTTGGGACTGTAGCACTGGGCCTCATGCAGGGCCTGCTCGAACCAGGGATTGGCCTCCAGCAGCCGTTCCCCGTCCATGACCTGGCGGACGAAGCTCAAGGCGAAGAGCGGCTCCACCCCGGAGGAGCAGCCTGCCAGGATGGACAGGGTGCCCGTGGGCGCGATGGTCGTGGTGGTGGCGTTACGAAACGGCCCCTGATTGTGTTCGGCGAAGGTTGACTCCGCGAAGGCGGGGAAAGGGCCGCGTTCCTCGGCCAATTTCTTGGAAGCGCTCTGGGCCTCGAACTGGACGAAGTGCATGATCTTTTCAGCCAGGTTCAAGGCTTCCTGGCTGTTGTAGGGAATATACAGCCGGAACAGTAAATCGGCCCAACCCATCACTCCCAGCCCGATCTTGCGGTTATTCCGGACGGTTTCGGTGATTTTCTCCAGTGGATAGCGCGAGGCGTCGATGACGTTGTCCAGGAAACGGACGCAAAGATGAATATCCCTCTTCAGGTCGTCCCAAAGGATGTCATCCTTGCCGGAGTTCTGGATATACCTGGAAAGATTGATGGATCCAAGGTTGCAGGCCTCGTAGGGGAGCAGAGGTTGCTCCCCGCAGGGATTCGTACTCTCGATTTCGCCCTGCTTGGGCGTGGGGTTGTCGCGGTTGATGCGGTCCAGAAAGATGATGCCGGGGTCGCCGCTTTCCCAGGCTTTTTGAACCAGCAGTCCGAACACCTCGCGGGCGTTGAGCCGGGCCTTGACCTGTATGGTGTGCGGCGCGACGAGGTCGTATTCCTCGTCCTTTTCCACGGCCTGCATGAACACTTCGGTCAAACCGATGGAAAGATTGAAGTTGTTCAGATCCCCGTCCCGTTCCTTGGCCCGGATGAAATCCAGGATATCCGGGTGGTCCACACGGAGGATGCCCATGTTCGCCCCGCGCCGGGTGCCGCCCTGTTTGACCTGCTCCGTGGCCGTGTTGAAGATCCGCAGAAAGGAAATCGGCCCGGAGGCTATGCCGCCGGTGGAGCCGACCCGGCTCTTTTGAGGTCGCAGACGGGAAAAGGAAAAGCCCGTGCCGCCGCCGGATTTGTGGATCAGGGCCGCGTACTTGATGGCGTCGAAAATCTCCTCCATGGAGTCGCCCACTGGGAGCACGAAACAGGCGGCTAGTTGTCCGAGGTCCGTGCCCGCGTTCATCAGGGTCGGCGAGTTGGGCAGGAAACGGTACGTGGTCATCAGCTCGTAGAACCGGCGGGCCAACTCGTCCACGGAATACGAAGAAGCCGGGTATTTGGCCTCTTCCTCGGCAATGGCCCAGGCCACGCGCCAATAGAGTTCCTGGGGCGTTTCCAGAATTTCCCCCTGGCCTCCCTTGCGCAGATAGCGCTTGTTCAGAACGACTTCGGCGTTGGGCGGCAGAACGGGTTGGGGAAGGTCATCGGGAACCGTCGTTGGTTCCGAAACAATGCCGTCGGCAATGGAGGTTGACGTCACAAGCGGTCTCCTGATGCAAAAGCCTGATCACCGTTCTTTATGGCGATCAGGCGCGGGTTAAGATAAGGAAAGTCAGTGAATAGGCCGGAGAGGAGACAACCTCTCCGAACAGCCGAGGCCGGGAGAACCGGTCTTACTGCATCACCCAGCGGCCCTGATCCACCTTGACGATGATCAGGGAGTCGGTGTCCAGTCCGTTGTGGTCTTCCTCGGACAAGGTGAAGATGCCGCTGACTCCGACAAAGCCGGAGGTTTGGCGGATGGCGTCCCGGATGGCCGCGGGATTGTCCGGGCCGACCTCGCGCAGGGCGTTGGCGATGAGCATGAGCGCGTCCCAGGCGTAGCCGGAATGGGTGTTCAGGGGATACTGGCGTTCGAAATCGTAAACGTCGCGATAAAGCCGGATAAACTCGTTGACCACGGCCTTCTGCGGATCGTCGTCCGGAAGCTGGTCGGCGGCCATCAGCTTGGTGGACGGCATGTAGGTGCCCTCGGCGGCGTCACCGGCAAGCTCAAGATACTTGGGGTCCGGAATTCCGTGGCAGTGCATCAGGGGGATGGTCAGCCCAAGTTGCTGGACGTTCTTACTGACCAGGGCCGCGGCCGGGCCGATGGTCCAGCAGATGATGAATTCCGGATTCGTGGCCCGGATTTTGACCAGTTGGGTGGTCATGTCCGTATCCGTGGGGGCGAACTGCTCGTCGGCCGTGATGGTGATCCCGAATTCCTCGGCCAGACTGGTCAACCAGGTCAGCCCGTCCCGACCGAAGCCGTCGCTGGCCGTGAGCAGGCCGACCTTGGTCACGCCCTGGCTTTGCAAATACTCATAAACCCGGCTCACGGCCACGGAGGAGCGTTGCGGGCTTTTGAATATCCAGTCGAAGTCCCCGAAACGTCCGCCCATGATCACCGGATCCCCGCCCACGGTCATCACTGTGGGCATTTGACGCTGATGCAGATAGGCCTTGACCGCCATGCCGGTGTCCGTGCGGGTCGGTCCGACCAGGGCCGTGACCCGCTCCCGCTCCACCAGTCGGCGGGCGGCCAGCAGGGCCTTCTGGGGATCGCTCTCCGTATCCGCGATGACCAGTTCCAGGGGTCGGCCGTTGATCCCTCCGGCCTGGTTGATCTGATCCACCGCCATTTCCGCCACCAGCTTGGTGGGGGTTCCGATGAACGCCGCCGGTCCGGAGAGGGCGAAGAACGCGCCGATCTTGATGGGCTGTCCGGCGGAAGCGGCCCCGGTAACGCAGAGCAGAGCCAGGGTCGCGATAAAGGCAACAAGCTGTTTTTTCATGAAAAAAACCTCCAGTTTGGGGCATGAAAGACAAACTAGAAATGTTTAATTGATCGTTTTGGGAAAGTACACCTTTATAAAGAGGCGATTCAGCGGGAAACGGTCTAATATCGGTTAGCGTGAGAAATGGTCAAAGCCTTGAGATCGCAATTGTTTTTCATTCAGGTGGATTCCTGGCTTCTTTGTTACGTCTCCCAAACGCCGCACGGCGGGATTTTTTTCTCGCAGCATGTCCCAATCCCGTGCTGCGACTACGCCTAGGAGCGCATAGTCCTCTCCGCCCAATACGGCCCATTCGGCCGCGTCCATTCCGCTTTTCCGGGCAAACAGCCGCAATTCCGGGTGCAGTGTTTCCAGCGGCAGACTCAGGGCGCACCCTAGTTCCGGCCCCAGGAAGCGCGGCAGGTCCCGGGCCAGCCCGTCGGAAACGTCCATCATACCGCGTACCTCGGGTGTCCTGCTCAACGCCGTGGCCGTCGAGACCTGCATGAAGGGTCGCAAATGAGCCTGGACCGCGATGGGGTAATCCGCCGGAGTCGAGTCGTTCTTAGACGTCTTTGGATTCACGCCGCCTTCGAGAAGGGTCAAGCCCAGCCTGGCCAAGCCTATTTCGCCCACCAGGAAAAGCACGTCTCCGGGCCGAGCCTGAACCCGGCGCAGCAACCTGCCGCCCTCAAGGCGTTCCCCCCAGATGGTCACGACCACGCCCAGATACGGCGCCACGGACAGATCCCCCCCAGCCAGATACAAGTCATGTTCCGCGGCCAGCTCGGCCATGCCGCGAAAAAAGGCTTCCCAGAATCCACGTTCCAGGTGTCCGGGGGCCATCAGGTTCAGGACGAACCCCAGCGGCTTGGCCCCCATGGCAGCGATGTCGCTGATGTTCACGGCCAGGGCCTTGTAGCCGATATCCTCCGGCGCGAAGTAGGCCATCCGGAAATGGACGTCTTGCAGGAAAAGATCCGAGGATACGCAGAGGGATTCCTTGCAGTTGATCACGGCGCAGTCGTCCCCCCGGCCCAGCGGCAGTCTGTGGTGGGAGTTGGGGAAAAAGCTGTCGATCAGCTCCAGAAAGGCGTCTTCGGAACGAAGGTCGCCAAGATGGGGCGGTCCGGGAGTGGTTGCTGTGCTCATGGGGTGAAGAAGTGGTTTGATGTGGGCAAATTGCGATTCGGCGATCCGCTACGTCCTTTTCGCTTGAGACGCTCGAAAATGCAACGAGTCTTTTTTTCATACATCATTCCGACGGTTGACCTTTTGTTCACAAGAAGGGATAAGAATGTTTGCGCCATGCGGATTCGCGTTCCAAGCCTTGTGGCTTTTTTTCGTGATTTTGGCCCCTGTTTTCACCCCCCGTCAAGGAGGTTGTCTTGATGCTGTTTTCTTTTGGCCCCGGTCCCCAAGGCCCATACGACCCGCGGGATCCGTTTCCGCAGTTCAAGGTCGAGGAGATGGATTTTTCCAAGTTTCATCGCTTCCTGCGGTTGGGTCTGCTTGGTTTGGCGTTGATCATCCTGTGGTCCGGACTGAACTGGGCCCAGGGATTTTACACTGACTGGCTGTGGTACAGTTCCCTGGATCACCAAGGCGTGCTTTGGAAGGTCGTGACCACCAAAATATGGCTGTACCTGGGCGCGGTTCTCGTCTTTCTGGCCCTGGCCGTTCCCAACCTGGTCGCGGTGGTGCGGACTACCGGACGGATGTTTCCAAGGGCCGGTCACAAACTCCCCCCTGGGATCTACGACTCCGCCCGGAGCGTGCTGGTCTGGCTCTCCGGAGGCGTGGTGGCCCTGGGGGCTTTTTTGTTGGCCTCCGGACCGGCTGGTGAGTGGAACGTCGTCCTGCGCTACCTGCACCAGGTGCCTTTCGGCGAGACCGATCCGATCTTCAACAACGACTATTCCTTTTACATCTTCGCCTTGCCGGCCCTGGAGTTTTTCCGGTCATGGCTGGTGGGCCTGACCGTGCTCGTGGCGATCATCGTCGCGGCCTTCTATTACCTGAACAGCATCCTGCGCGGCGAGGCCTTCGCCTTCCGGGGTCCGATTCTCTCGCATTTGGCCGTCCTGGGCGCGTTCCTTTTCGTGCTTATCGCCGCGGGCCATTGGCTCTCCAGGTACGACCTGCTCTATTCGACCATGGGCGCGGTCTACGGCGTGGGCTATACGGACAATCTTTTCAACATGCCCTCCAGGGCGTTCATGGCCGTGGTGGCCTTGGTCGCCGCGGGGGCGCTCCTGGCCGCGGCCAAGACCGGGCGCAAGGAATTGGCCGTCTGGTCCGTGGGCGCGTGGTTCGGCCTGAATATCGTCCTGGGCAGCCTGGTTCCCGGGCTGATCCAGCGCTTGGTCGTGGAGCCCAGCGAGCTGGCGCGGGAAACTTCCTACCTGGCCAACAACATCAGCCACACCCGTCAGGCCTTTGGTCTGGAGGGTCTGCGGTCCATGAGCCATCCGGCCCTGGGCGAGGTGGACCATGCCACGGTGGAGGCCAACCAGGGCACCATCCAGAACATCCGGCTCTGGGATGAAGGTCCGCTGATGCAGAGCTACAACCAGATCCAGTTCTTCCGCCTGTACTACGACTTCCTGGCCGTGCATACCGATCGCTACATGGTAAACGATGAGCTGCGCCAGGTCATGCTGGCCACCCGCGAGCTTTCGGCGGAAAAACTGCCCACCGAGGCCCAGCGCTGGGTCAACCGGCACCTCCAGTTCACCCACGGCTATGGCGTGGCCATGAGCCCGGTGACCGAGGTCCAGTCCGGCGGCCGTCCGGACTTTTTCATCCGTGACCTCCCGCCCTCCGGGGAGATTCCCCTGGACCGCCCGGAACTCTACTACGGCCTGAAGAGCCTGGATTATGTGATCGTGAACAGCCGGATGCAGGAGTTCAATTTCCCTGGCCCGGATGGCCCGGTGTACACCCACTACGAGGGCGACGGCGGGGTCCAGCTCGGCTCCTTCTTCCGCCGCCTGATGTACGCCTGGCAGTTCAAGGACGTGAACATCCTGATTTCCGGAGAGGTCACGCCGGAAAGCCGGATCCAGTACCGGCGCACAGTTCAGGAGCGCTTCACCACCGTGACCCCGTTCCTGCTGCGCGACCGGGAAGCCTATTCCGTGGTGGCCGACGGCCGGTTGTTCTGGATCCAGGACGCCTACACCACCACCAGCCGCTATCCCTATTCCACTCCCTGGGAGCGGCGGTTCAACTACATCCGCAACAGCGTCAAGGCCGTGGTGGACGCCTATCACGGGACTCTCACCTATTATGTCTTTGACGAGAGCGATCCGTTGATCCGCACCTACCAGGCCATGTTCCCCGAGTTGTTCAAGCCCCAGGAGGAGATGCCGGAGTATCTCCGGGCCCATGTCCGCTATCCCCAGGATATGTTCACGGTTCAGACCCAGATGCTGCTTCAGTACCACATGGAAGATCCGGTGGTCTTCTACAACAAGGAAGATCAGTGGTCCGTGCCCATGCAGCATTCCTTCGGCCAGACGGAAATCCTGCGGCCCTACTACATCGTGGCCCGGCTGCCCGGCGAAGAGAAGGAAGAATTCCTGCTCATCCAGCCCTTCACGCCCATCAACCGGCACAATCTGGTGGGCTGGATGGCCGCGCGCAGCGACGGGGAGAATTACGGCGACATGATCCTGTTCCGCTTCCCCACCGGCCGCCACGTGGACGGTCCCAGCCAGGTGGAGGCGCGCATCGACAACGACGCCGTCATATCCGAGCAGTTCACCTTGTGGGGCCAGGTCGGCTCCGAGGTCTTCCGGGGCATTCTTCTGGTCATCCCCATCGGGGATTCCATCCTCTACGCCGAACCGGTCTTCCTGCGCCCGGAAACCATTGATTTTCCGGAGCTGCGGCGGATCATCCTGGCCGACTCCCGGCAGGTGGTCATGCACCAGACCCTGGACGCCTCCATCAGCGCCCTGGTGGGCGACCTTCCGCCCGTGGCTCCGGTGGTGGAGACCGCGGAAGAAGAGGATGCGCGGAGGCCGCTGCTTCAGCTTCCGGACTTCAACCAGGGCTTGCGCGACGCCGTGGACAAGCTCCAGGAAGTGGTAGACCAGTTGCGTCGGTTGATGCAGTAAGCGTTTCCAAATAGGCCTCTCCAAAGAGACTACCGGGAGGCCTTCCTGACGGACCTTTCCGGTAACGAACCCGAGACCGCGCCCGTTTTGCGTCGTCCACGCGACGACCAAACGGGCGCGGTCTTTTCTCTCCGTGACATTATCCGCGGTCGTCACGGCCAGCGCGAATTTCTCTGATGCTTGTGCAGTTTTTTGCATGCTTGTGCAATCATGTTTGTGCAGTTTTTTGCATATCCATGGTGAGGTTAGATGGTATCTACATCTTAGCTTTGATATTGTTGATTTTTATTTTTTGGCATGCCCTTTGTAGTATGATAAGCATTCATTCACCATAACCACCTGAAGCAGGAGGCAATTTATGCGACGTTTTCTTTCCACCAGTGCGATACTTCTTGTGTTTGCCCTGATCTCCGTACCCGTTCTGGCGCAACACCAGCACGGTCCCGGTCAACCCGGCAAGCCAGGGGCTGAGGTGCAACAGCGTCAGCACGGCGCCGGACATCCGGTGCTCGGCAACCTCTCCGAGGAGCAACAGGAAGCAATGGTCGCGCTGTTCGCGGAGCACCGCAAGCACATGATGCAGCACAACCTGCACCTGCGTGCCAAGCAGGCCGAACTGGACGTGCTCCTGGCCGCCCCGGAGTTCCAGCAGGCCCAGATTGACACCGTGACTGCCGAAATCATCACCCTGAAGGGCGAAGCCATGAAGCTCAGGAACGATCTGCGGCGCAAGGTTTTCGAGGAAACCGGGCACCTGATGCAGGGCGGCACGGGCGGCAGAGGTCACGGTATGTCGGACCGCGGCAAGATGTCCGGCAAGAAAGGCCGGATGGGAAACTGCCCGATGATGTCCGGGCACGGAGCGCGATCGGCTGAATAACATCTTAAAAAACAAAAATGCCGCCCGGAAGACGGGCGGCATTTTTGTTTATGTTCATAACACCACTCAATAACGCTTCACAATGCTTCGCCATGCACATCCTGCCGGCCATCCACCGCGAAACGCGCTACCTTATGCCCTTGTTGGCCATGGTTCTGCTCGGGTTGAGCCTGATCTTCGTCACCTGGCAGAACCTGCGGCATCAGCGACAGGCCGTTGAGCAGCACATGGTGCTGGCGGCCCGGGCCGTGGCCATGGGCATCGAGGGCAACATGGCTTGGCGGATGCGCGGGCCTTCGCGGACGGCCACGCCCAGGGTTTCGGGCAAGGAATTTCTTCAGGAACTACTGACCTCCCCGGACCTGGTTCTTGTCGGCGTCGTGGGGCCTTCCGGGCAGATGGTGCTCGCTTCCGAAGACCCGGAGAGCTTTCCGACGCTTCCTCCAGCCGCTTTGGAAACCCTGCGGGACGAACGGCAGTGGCACGGATTCGCCCGTCACCAGGGCCAGGATATCCTGCTCTACGTCCATCAACTCCGGCAGCCCGCCGCCCGGCACATGCATGAAACCTTTCTCTCCCCGGGCCATCACGCCCCGGGCCATGCCTCTTATCTCGTCCTCGGCCTGGACATGAGCGAGCATCTGGTCATGTACCATGACGCGCGGCGCGCGGCGCTCTGGCAGGGCGGCTACGTGCTGGCCACGGTGGTCCTGTTGTGGATCGGGGCGATGAAGCTGTTGCAGCGCCGGGAACAAAGCGCCAAAGTCAAGGAATTGGAGCAGTTTCAGGCCAAGCTGGTGGACAACCTGCCGGACGGCTTGCTGACCGTGGACACCGAAGGCGTGATCCGCGGGGCCAATCCTTCGGCCGTGGCCTTGCTGGGCGGAGACGGGCCGTTGCCCGGCCGTCGCTGGATTGATCTCGCTCTCAACCAACAGTCTGGCTGGGAGTCAAACCGGCCCGGTGAGCCGCGAGCGGAACCAGGGGCCGCGCCGAGCCCGAATGCGGGTCCCGCGTCAGGGCCGCCGGGGATGTTCTGGCGGAACTACTCCTTCGCGGATCGCCATCTGGAAATTCTGGCCGTGCCCTTGCGGGCGGATGAGCGGGAGTTGGGCGAACGTCTGGTGCTGGTCCGAGATCGGACCGAAATCAAAAAGCTGGAAGACAGCCTGCAGGAGTCCGAACGGCTGGCGGCCATCGGCAGGTTGGCCGCGGCCGTGGCCCATGAAATCCGCAATCCGCTCAGTGCCCTGCGCGGATTCGCTCAGTTTTTCGCCGGCAAGCTGGCTGGTCGCGAACCCGAGGAAACCTACGCCCGGACCATGGTCGCCGAGGCCGACCGCCTGAACCGGGTGATTACGGACCTGCTCTTCCTGGCCAAGCCCAAGCCGCCTCAAAAAAACGCGGTCCGACTGACCGAATTGCTGGAGAGCGTCGAAGATCTGCTGCGCACCGACCTTGATCGCCACGGAATCGAGGTTCGCCGCCATTTTGGCGAGGAGCGAACCGTCTGGGCCGACCCGGACCTACTCAAGCAGTGCCTGCTTAATCTGCTCATGAACGCAATCCAGGCCGTGGCGGAAAACAAGGGCGACACAACGGGCGTCATCGACGTTCACATGGAGCCGGGGAGCGAGGGGCTCTGGGTTGTGGTACGGGACAACGGCCCGGGCATGGACGCCCAACAACGCCAACGCGCCCTGGAGCCGTTCTACACCACGCGCAAGGACGGCTCCGGATTGGGGCTGGCCATTGTGCACAAAATCGTGCGCGACCACGGAGGGCGGCTGGAAATATCCTCATCGCCCGGCCAAGGTGCTCGAATCAGCCTGTTCTTTCCGGAATAATCCATTATAGGTTCAATCGACTGTTTTTTTTCATAACAACCTGTTCCCGCGACGCATCCGCGTCGCGGGAACGGGCCGGGGCTGACTGCGTCCAGTCGGTTGCCCTCGCCGCGGATGCCGCGTCGAGAACAACCGACTGGACCGGACTTCGGCCTGTCCTTCCGCAAGCGAGCTTGCTCCAGTACAGGCCGAAGCCGGTCAGCCCCGGCCCGTTATGGTTTGATCATCTCCGTCGACACCAATTATCTACTTCCATTCTCTACTTCCCGCGCAACTTCATCAAGCGACCGCTGTTGCTGAACAATTCCGGTTTGTTTTCAAAACCGTCCTGCCCTTGTTGCTCATTCTCTTTTTGCTGGAGCCGGCATTCGGCTATCTTGGGATGGACGGACTGCTGGATCTGCTGGTTGGGTCAATCATGGTCATGGCCGGATTGCTTTGTTCCTTCAGGGGGTCAATGTTGCCGTCACTCCTCTGGGGAGGGCCATCGGCTCCCAACTGCCCCAGAAAACGTCCACGGCCATCCTTGTCATGATCGCCTTTTTCCTGGCCTTGGTGATCAACGCCTCCGACCCGGCGGTGCATATCCTGGCCGGACATGTCGACACCATAACACCCGACGACTCCGTGTCTCCCTGGCTGTTGATCGCCTGTATCGCCTTGGGCATCGGCAGTTTCCTCTGTCTGGCCCTGTTCCGGGTGCTGCTTGGGATTCGAAACTCCATCATTTTCGCCGTAGGTTACGGACTGGTCCTGGTATTGGCGTTTTTCACCCCCGAGGCATTCGTGCCTCTGGACGCGGTTACCGGTCTGGACATCTAGCGACCCTTCCACATAGAATGGTTTCTCAAGGAGTTAAGCATGGACGCCGAGTTGTCTTTTGACATGATCGTGACCATCGTGAACAAAGGCGGAAGCGAAAAGATCGTCAACGCCTCCAAATCCGCTGGGGCCGAAGGCGGCACTGTCATGCCCGGCCGCGGCGCGGGGATTCGAGAAAAAAGAAGTTTTGGGGCATTCCCATAGAACCGGAAAAAGACATTGTGCTGACCATCGCCCCGCAGGATAAAACGCAGGCTATTCTTGATTCCATCGTGAAACAGGGTAGCCTGAACACGCCGGGCGCCGGCATCGCCTTTGTCGTGGATTTGAAAAAAGTCACCGGCAGCTGCCATTTATGTCAATAATCGGCTTCAGAATTGGTGTTTGGTAAGTGATAGTCGGTATGTTGAGCGAAACGTCACTTTTGGAATGCATAGAGAGATACCACCAGTCAGGGGAATATACGTGCGACTTCTGTTTTTATTGCTCGTTTTTTTCTCGTTGCCGGTTTACGCTGCGGACTGGGAAAAGGCTGGCAGCAGGGGAATGATGGAGTTTGTCGTGGTCAATCAAGAGAAAACCGCGGAAAAAGAGGTGTATCTCGAGGCAATAAACATCATCTGCGCTCCGGACCAATTCTGCCATGTCATGTTCTGGTCAGACAAGAGTCATGTCCCAACGTCATGGCCCATGACCGAAAAGCAATGGCGAACAATGACCTTGGACTATTTTTTCAATCCAAAATCAAAAGAGAAGACGTTTACTTGGAATTGTGATTTTTTTGATGAGCAAAACTGTGGAGACGACACTGATTGACGAAATAGGCGTCGTCACAAGTGGATGATTTGCCCGGCTTTGCGGCAAATGCGCGGTCGCCTTTTCCGATGTTCCGAAGCCATTATCCGCGAAAAACCTCACCCCGGTTCGACGCAGATCATGGAAAAATCGCTTCCAGTTAGGCACCGCCCGCCGTCCGGGGTGACCTCGAAGGTGTTTTCCACCCCGACCATGCCCAGTCCGGGCAGGCCGATCTTCGGTTCCAGGGCCAGGACCATGCCCTGTTCCAGCGGGGCTTCGAAACCCTTGGCCAGGGCCGGCCATTCGTCGATGGCCAGGCCGATGCCGTGGCCCAGAAAGCGGACCTTGTTCCCGCCCAGGGCCATGAACCCTTCGCCCCAGCCGTCTTGTTCGGCCCAGTCCCAGCAATGCTGGAACAACTGGCTCGGAACGGCTCCGGGTCGCAGGTTCTCAGCCAACCACCCCTGGACGGCGATGCAGAAGTCATGGGCGCGGTGCGCCTGCTCGGGAATATCCTCGCAAGCTCCCGCCCAATAGACCTGGGTCTTGTCCGTCTGGTAGCCTTCCAGGCCGAAGCCCACGTCCAGGGTCAGTGGGGTCCCGGCTTTCCAGACCGTTCCGGCATATCCCATGTGGGTCACGGCCGGGTGGGCCCCGCGCAGCCCCACCGGGCCGTCGAACACGCTGGGATAGTTGGCGCTGTCACCAGCGGACACGTGGCCCAGGAAAATTTCCTCCCCATGGTTTTGCATCCGTAACAGCCCGTGATGTCCCTGGCTGAAAAACACCTCCCAGATTCGGATCGAGATTTCCCGCTCGGTCATGCCCGGGGCAATCCGCTCCGCCAGCAACTCCCGCAGGCAATGGTCATGCCGAGCGCCGACCAGGCGCATCTTGGCCAGCTCCCACGGGGTCTTGACGGCCCTGGTCTGGTTCAGCACGCCATCGGCGGAACGCAGGTCATGTCCGCTCAGGTGCCTGGCCAAGCCCTGACCCAGAGCCCAGGTCAATCCGGACATCTCCACGCCGACCGATTCGGACAGGGGTGAACCAGCTTCCGCAGCAAGACCGGGCAATTCCCGAAACGACCGGTAAACCGCCACCTGCTCCACCGCGGACTCCAGCCTGACCCGCTCGATGCCTTTGCGCACCAGCAACACCGGCCGCCCTTCCAGCGGCAGCCAGAACACCCCGTTGACCCAGGTTCCGGTGAAGTAATAGATGTTCATCCGCGAAAAAACGAACACGCCTCCCGCGTCGGGCAACTGGGTCCGCAACAGGGACCGACATCGCTCCCAACGCCGAACCAACTCTTCTTCCGGGATGCGCTCCAAGGCCTCAAAACTCATTATCTACCTCCATTTCAGTACTGATGGCCAACAGCTGAAATATGCCTCGGCCTCCCCCAGTGCGGAAGAGGGCCGTTGATCATCAAGGGGTTGTAGGGTGTGGAAGCCGGATTGCTCCAAGCCTTTTCGTGAAAAACTTGCTTTGGTCCCATAATGGGACTAAAAGAGGGGGCATGCGTGTCATCGCCCTGTCCACCTTGAAAAGCTTCTGGGAGCAAAATTCCGAGCGTATTGACGCAAAAGAACCGGTATTGGCTTGGTACCGCCATGTTTCCAGGGCCGACTGGGCCTCTCCGGCCGAGTTAAAGGCGGACTTCGACAGCGCCAGTATTTTGCGCGACGGCAGGGTGGTTTTCAACATCGCGGGAAATAAATACCGTTTGGTAACTTGGATCAACTACCCTTATCGGGTTGTCTATATCAGGTTTATCGGCACTCACGCGGAATATGACGCCATCGACGCACAAACGATTTGAGGACATCGCCATGGATATCAAGCCGCTTCGCACGGAGCACGATTACCGTTCAACCCTCGAACGAATTGAAGGCCTCATGACGGCTGAAGCGAATACGCCGGATGGCGATCTTCTCGACATTCTGGTTACGCTGGTCGAAGCGTATGAGCGGAAGTATTTCCCCATGGAGCTTCCAGATCCGGTGGAAGCAATCAAATTCCGTATGGATCAATTGGGGCTTCGGCCAAAAGACCTGGAACCCATGATCGGACGCAGCAACCGAGTTTATGAGATACTCAACCGCAAGCGACCATTGACCTTGAAAATGGTCTGGCAGTTGCACAAAAATCTGGGCATACCCGCTGAAAGCCTGGTCAAGCAGCCGGAAAACGTCTGTGTCAGATAGAAAGCGCTGTTTGAAATCCCCCCATCTCTGGCAACGATGAATCTCACGCCGGAGAATAATCCATCCTCCGACGCATGGGGGTGAATCCCGCGCCTTCCACGATGGCCCGCAGATCCTCCTCGGGGAGCAGGAAGCGGACCCCGGCGGCGGCGACGACGTTTTCCTCGATCATGGTCGACCCCATGTCGTCCGCGCCCCAGTGCAGGGCCATCTGGCCCACCAGGGGCCCCTGGGTGACCCAGGAAGCCTGGATGTGTGGGACGTTGTCCAGATAGAGGCGGCTGAGGGCCAGAAACTTCAGGTATTCCACGGAAGAGGCTTCGGGGACGTCGATCTGGGTGTTGCGGGGCTGAAAGGTCCAGGGGATGAACGCGGTGAATCCGCCGGTTTGGTCTTGCAGATGGCGCAGCTTTTCCAGGTGCTCCAACCGATCTTCGATCCGCTCTCCATGGCCGAACATCATGGTCGCCGTGGTTTTCAATCCCTGACGGTGGGCGCATTCCATGACTTCCAGCCATTTGGCGGAGGAGCATTTGTGGGGCGAGATCCGGGTGCGGACGTGGTCTACCAGAATTTCCGCGCCTCCGCCGGGAATGGAGTCCAGGCCGGCGGAGGCAAGACGGGCCACCACTTCGGCCACGCTCATGCCGGATGTCTCGGACAGAAACACGATCTCCGGGGGGGAGAAGCCGTGTACGGCCACTTCCGGAAATTCCCGCTTCAGAAACGTGAGCATGATCCGGTAGAAATCCAGGCTCAATTCCGGGTTCATTCCGCCCTGGAGCAGGATCTGTCGCCCGCCGAGCTCGATTGTTTCCCGAACCTTCACGCCCAGTTCGTCCAGTCCCAGAACATAGCCCTCGGCATGGCCCGGCGGTCGAAAGAAGGCGCAAAATCGGCACCCGGACACGCAGATGTTGGTGTAGTTGATGTTTCTATCCACGATATACGTGACCACGGCCTGGGGATGCAGGGCCATCCTTTCGGCATGGGCCAGGGCCCCGATTTCGATGACGTTCAAATCGTTCCAGAGTTCCAGGGCATCCGCCGCGCTGATGCGTTGTTCCGCCATTTCAATTCCCGCCCTCGTGCTGCTGATTCGCAACAACCATAACTGTTTACTTGCCCAAAATCGTGGGGTAGACCTCAATCGATTCAACGCCGCCCAGCGGCTTGCCCCTCGAAGGAGTCCGAACATGCTCAATCTCGCTGAGCTAGCCGCCCGTCTGGCTCAGGTCAAGACCATCGCCGTGCTCGGGGCCAAGGACGTCCCAGGGCGTCCCGTGGACCGGGTCGGCCGCTACCTGATCACCAGCGGTTTCACCATTTTCCCCGTGCACCCCGTTCGCAAGGACGTCTGGGGATTGCCCACCTATGCCCACCTTCGGGACATTCCCGAACCCATCGACCTCGTGGACGTTTTTCGCGCTCCCCAGTTCTGCGCGGATCATGCCCGGGAATGCCTGGAACTGTCTCCTTTGCCCGGAATATTCTGGATGCAGACCGGTATCGCCAACCTCGAAGCCCGCGAATTGCTTCAGGCGGCCGGCGTACATGTGGTTGAGGATCTGTGTCTGATGATCGAACACCAACGCCTTGCCGAACATGGATAATCCAAAAGAAAACACCGCATTCATCTGCCTGCGCTGTGGCGGCTGCTGCCAGGGCGAAGGGGGCATCGTGCTCACCGAAACCGACGTGGACCGTCTTTGCGGCCATTTGGGCATGGAACGCCCGGCCTTTGTCGCCGCCTACGTGGAGACGGTTAGCGGCAAGAATCGGTTGCGGACCGACGCCAAAGGATGGTGCATCTTCTTTGCCGAGGGCTGCACCGTGCATCCGGCCAAACCCACGATCTGTCGGGCCTGGCCTTTTTTTCGGGGCAACATGGTAGACGAGACCAGTTGGCAAATGGCCCAGGACGCCTGCCCGGGCATCAATCCCGAACCGGGGCATGTCGAGTTTGTCGCCCAGGGAGAGACGTATCTGCGAAGCCTGGAGGTGGAACCGTCCTCGGATGTCAGCCCGAATGCCCTGCGCGGGAGGGATGCGCAAGACGCCCCCTGACCACATGACCTGAAGTCACTCTTCCCGGACCGGTTAAGCCATGTCCTTGAATCGCAGCTACAAAATTCTGGGCATCGCGCCCAGCGCCACCTTGGAAGACGTCAAAAAGGCCTTCCGCAAGCTGGCCTTTGCCTACCATCCGGACCTGCATCCGGACATGCCCGACGCATCCCGCCGCTTCCAGGAACTGAACGAGGCCTACATCACGGTTTCCCGCCACCTGGAAACCCAATCCGAAGCCGCTGGTCAACCGCCTCCGGGTCCGAAAGGCGGAGGTCCACAAGCCGACGGCCCGCGACCCAAGGACGCTCAAGGAACGCCGGGGGGCGCCTCGGAAAGCGATTGGTTCTCCAGTTCCCGTTACGCCAAGACGGCCCACTCCCGCTATCGTCGCCAGGCGGCGTACCAGCGGGAGGATCTGCTCAAGGATCTGCTCAAGGATCCCTTCGCCCGCCAGGTCTATGAAGACATCTACAGCCAAGTCCGGGGAACGGGACGCGGAAAGCCCGCGGCGTCCGCCGAGGAACACGCCAAGAAGGTGCTGCGCGTGGAATGGGGGGATCGCAAGCTGGAGCTGGACTTTTCCCGAAGCCTTAAGGACCGCGTTGGAAGCTGGTTGCGCCGCCAGCTGGACGACGAACAGACGGTCTCCTTTCCCCGCCGTCAGCTTCTCCCCGGCAAACATGTCCGCATCCAGATCCAACAAGGCTGGCGTGGCCCCGCCACCACCCTGGACGTGGCCCTGCCGCCGGACTTCATCCCCGGCCAACCCGTCCGGCTCAAAGGCAGAGGCCGCAAGATCGGCCCCTGGCAAGGCGACCTCTACCTGCGCATCCTGCCCAAGTAGGGGCTGGTTTCAAACCCGCCCCCTACTTGCCTGCGACCTTGGTGGCGAATTTTTTTGGGTCGATGCCGTATTTCTTGATTTTATAGTTCACGATCCGGTAGCTGATGCGCAGCTCGCGAGCCGCCTGGAGCATGTTGCCTCGTGCTTTTTTCAGGGCGTCAACGATAATTTCCTGCTCGAACTTGGCCACGGCCTCGCCGAAGGAGAGGTCCATGTCCGTGGCCGAGCTTTCGGCTGTCTGGAGGGTCGGGGGGAGGTGGTAGGTGCGGATGACTTCCTCGGTGCAGAGCAACACGGCCCTTTCCAGGCAGTTACGCAGTTCCCGGGCGTTTCCGGGCCAATGGTATTGGGTCAGCAAATCCAGGGCCGGAGTGGAGATGCGTTTGATCTCTTTGCCGTATTCCTTGGCGTAGGCACTCAGAAAATGCTCGGCCATGGGCAGGATGTCCTCCCGGCGTTCCCGCAGGGGTTGGACGTAAATGGGGAAGACGTTGATCCGGTAAAACAGGTCCTCGCGGAATTGCCCCGCGGCGATCAGATCTTCCAGAGGGCGGTTGGTGGCGCAGACCAGCCGGGTGTCCACGATGATGGTCTGCTCGCTGCCCAAGCGCTGGATTTCCTTTTCCTGGATGGCCCGGAGCACCTTGGCCTGGGCGTCCAGACTGAGTTCGCCGATTTCATCCAGGAACAACGTCCCCTGATGGGCCAGTTCGAAGCGGCCCTTTTTGCTTTGGACCGCTCCGGTGAAGGCCCCCTTTTCATGGCCGAACAGTTCGCTTTCCACCAGTTCCGCGGGCAGGGCCGCGCAGTTCAGGCGGATCAGCGGCTGACCAGCCCTGGGGCTGGCCGTGTGGATGGCCTCGGCCAGGAGTTCCTTGCCCGTGCCGGATTCGCCGCGCAGCAGGACCGTGGCCCGGCTGGGGGCCACCTGGGAAATCTGCTGCAAGACCAAGCGCATGCTCTTTGAGGCATGGACGATATTCTTGGGCGAAAAACCGGGATCGTAGATGGCCAGCCCTTGTTCCAGAAAGTGCTGCTGCCGGGCCATGTCCTCCTGGAGCCGGGCCACCCGATGGGCGATGATTCGGGCCACAACCTCCAAAAAGCGGCAGTGGGTTTGTAAGACCTGGAGCGGTGCCGTGGGCAGATCCACGCTGAGTACGCCGAGGATTTCCCGCTCCTTGTTTTCACCGCCTTCCTGCACCACGGGGACGCAGATAAAGGCTAACGCGTCCATCTCCTCCTTGCCCCGGCCAAAGGCCCAGTTCAGAAAATCCGGGTGCTCCCCGATCACCGGGACGATGATCGCCTCGCCCTTGGCCAGCACCTGTCCGGTAACGCCCTGGCCTTCCCCGTAGGAAACTTGAGACGGTTTCTGGGGTCCGTGGGTCAGACTCAGCTTCAGACTGCGGGTTTCGGAATCGTAAATGGCCAAAAAATTGCGCACGTACCCCAGGTTGTGGGACAAAACCTGGAGCACGGACTTCAGGCTGGTTTCCAGGTGCACGTCCGGCTGCATCTGATCCAGAATTTCCTTCAGGGTATCCAGACTCAGGGAGAGGTTGTCCAGTGTGACGGCTCGGGAAGGCATGGGGTCCTTGTTCGACGATGGGTCGATTTCGATGAAAAGAACAAAGGCGCGGCGACCGTGTGAGACGAACCGCCGCGCCTTCAAGAGGCTTTGGGGTAGATCAGGCTACGGCCGCGGCGCCGAGACGCAAGGCCTTGACGTTGGCGTCCACCAGTTTGGGCGCCAGAGAAGCCGTGATGGTCTTCTCCATGCGCTCCATGCCGAATGGCAGGCGGCCCAGGGCGCAAAGGGCTCCAAGCAGGGCCAGGTTGCCGGCCTGTAATGCCCCTGCCTCCAGGCCCAGGCGCTGGCAGGGCAGGAAGTGCACATGCGGGGTGCATTCCCGAACCATGCGTTCCATCTCCTCGAAGGGCGGAGACTGCTCCCGCCCGCAGCAGACGCTGACCGGGGGCATCTGCTCGCTGCTGCTCAGGATCAGGCCCTCCGGGGCGAGATAGGGCAGGGCGCGCAGGGTCTCCAGCGGTTCGAATCCCAGCAACACGTCGGCCTCGCCCGGGCTGATCCGGGGATTGACGTACCCGCCCATGAGCACCGTGGATTCCACGATGCCGCCGCGCTGGGCCATGCCGTGAACTTCCCCGGCTACCACGGGAATGCCTTCATCCAAAGCGGCCTGGGCCAGCAGACGAGTCGCCGTGACCGTGCCCTGTCCACCCACGCCGGTGAAGAAAATACGCAAACGGGACATGGTCAGCTCCTTTTCCGGGGTTTGATATGTTCGCAGATCTGCACGCAGAACATGCAGCCGTTGCACTGGGCGGGGTTGATGGCCATCTTGCCGTCCTGAGTGAAGAAGGCCGGACAGGCGAGATGGTCCATGCACTCGTTGCACCCGTCGCAGCCCTCCTCAACCACGGCCGTGGCCGGGCGCTTCCGGCCCATGACCCGCCTGGCGAAGAGCGGGCAGGGCTCCTCGGCGATGAGCACCCGGACTCCGGACAGGGCCTTGAGCTCCTCCAGCACTTCCTTGGTGGCTTTCATGTTCAGCGGGTTCTGAACCCGGACGTGCTCCACCCCGCAGGCCTTGACCAGGGCCAGAATGTCCACCCGGGCCGTGTTCGGCCCCTTGGACGTGTGCTCCACCCCGGGATGGGGCTGTTGGCCGGTCATGGCCGTGGTCTTGTTGTCCAGGATGATCACCAGGATATCGTGGTGGTTGAACACGGCGTTGGCCAAGCCGGTGATTCCGGAATGAAAGAAGGTGGAATCCCCGATATAGGCCACGACCGTACGACCGCTAACCTTGGACAGCCCGGTCCCCGTGGAGATGGAGGCGCCCATGCATACGCAGGTGTCAGCGGCCCGCAGCGGCGGCAGAACGCCCAGGGTGTAGCAGCCGATGTCCGAGGAATAGAGGGCCTCGTCGCCGAAGACCTGGCGCACGCTGTAAAATGCGGCCCGGTGCGGACAGCCGGGACACATGTTCGGCGGACGCATGGGCAGGCCTTGCGGTGCGGGACAGGGCTTCGCCGTGGCTTGAGGCAACCCCAGGGCCGCGCTCAAACCCTGCTTGACGATCAGCGAGGAGTACTCGTCAAAATGGGGCAGGTGCTCACTCTTGCCGTGGATCTTCACGTCGATTCCCAGGCGCTGGGCCAGGGCGCGGATCTCGGTTTCCAGAATCGGCTCACCCTCTTCCACGATGATCACCTTGGACAGCCCACGCAAAAAGCCTTCGATCATTTTTTCCGGCAGCGGGTAGGAAAAGCCCAGTTCCAGCATTCGGACCTTGTCCAGCAGGTCCAAGTCCGTCAGGGCGTCCTTGAGGTAGGTCCGGCTGATGCCCGAGCTGATACAGCCCACGTCGCCCTGGCCGGAGACCTTGTTCAGTGGAGATTTTTCCGCTTCTTCCCGCAATTCGGCCAGCTTTTGCAGCAGAATCTTATGTCTGGCCCGGGCCACGGCCGGGACGATCACGAACCGTCGGGGATCGGAGACAAAAGGCGCGCCATGTACCGGCGGTTGCATTTCACCGAAGACCACTTCGCCGCGCTGGTGGTTGACCCGGGTGCTGGTGCGCAACATGACCGGCTGCTCAAACTGCCGGGACAAGTCCATGGCCGCTTTGGTCATGTCCTTCATTTCCTGGGCGCTGGAAGGCTCCAGGCAAGGCATGCCCGCCAGCCGGGCATAGTAGCGGTTGTCCTGCTCGTTCTGGCTGGAGTGGCAGCCCGGGTCGTCCGCGCTGAGCAGCACCAACCCTCCGGGAGCCCCGAAATAGGCCACGCTCATCAGCGGGTCCGCGGCAACGTTCACGCCTACATGCTTCATGGTCACCAGAGTCGACGCCCCGCCCAACGTGGCACCGATGCCGACCTCCAGGGCGACCTTTTCGTTGGCCGAGTATTCGAAGCCGTAGCCGCCTTTGTCGCTGAGTCGAAAAAAGGTGTCCGGAACCTCGGACGACGGCGTGCCCGGATAGCAGGACACAAAACTGACTCCGGCCTCCAGCGCTCCGCGAACGATGGCCTCGTTGCCCAACAGCAGGTGTTTTTCACCGGCTTGTCCTGAAAGAAGAATATCCATACGTCGTAGTACCCCTATCAATATCGGTTGAAGTTGGCCGAGCGGCGAACCGCCCGGTCGAAATCAAATCTGAAAACCGTGCGTCACGGCTCCTATGAAGATTCCCCGGCCATGCGCTGACGAATTTGGTTCGCCTTGAAGGCCAGGTAGTCCGACTGCCGCCCATCCTCACGGGCCTGCAACTCTTCAAAAGTCCGCAAGGCCAGTTCCCAGTTTCCAGCGGCTTCTGCGGCTTCGGCCAGTTGCAGCAGCACGATGGGCAGAAATTCCTCGGAAGCCCGGGTGCGCAGGGCTGTCAGTTCCGTCACGGCCTCATCGGCCTGGCCCAGGTGTAGCAGGGCCGTCGCCCGCCCCATCCGGGCCAAGGACTTCCAGTTGTCCGGTCCGACCTCGACCAACAGCTTCCAATACTCCAGGGCCGTGGCCCAGTCTCCGACATCCTGGGCCGCCTTGGCCGCTTCCAGGTGGTGGCGGGGCAGCAGGGGCTTGGCCAGCTCGCCCCGCAGTCGCATCAACGCCTCCAGCCGCTCCGTGCCTTGATTTTCCAGCAGCGCTTGGCTCAAGGCCTGTTCGCTGTTGGTCAGCTGGCGTTCCTGATAGGCGTTGAACCCGGCGTATCCGGCAACCAGAACCACGAACACCCCGGCGGCCGCGGCGATCTTCTGCCAATGCTCCACGAGCTTTTCAAAAAAAGCGCGGGACTGCGTGCCGATCTCCGCCTCGAACCGTTCTCCAAAACCTTTTTCTACCGGCGTTTCCTGCTCCGGAAGCGACTCGCGGGAATGCTTTTCTTTTGCCGACATTAACGACTCCCTTTGGAAAAATGTAGAGTGTACAGAATTGTGACTGGACGTCCTGCTACACAGAAATGTAAAAAAGGTAAAGCCGAAAAAGTCCTTGAAATGATAAGTTTTTGTAATTATCTGGTATCGTGGGTTTTTTGTGGCCTGCGAAAATGCATCGCGTATGCCATGATCTTGTTTCGTCTACCCTCCTTTTCCGAGAAATTCCATTGTCCACCTCACTCAAACCGTCTTGCTGAACGTTTTTGTTCTCCCCGCGACCTTTTATTTTGCAAAAGATGTTGTTACGAATCAAAACGCGACAGGCGACTCCGACGGGCGGCCTGTCGATCGTCGTGTTTTTGCGAACGGAAAATCCTTGTCATCAGCGAACCGAACGCAAATCATCCTTTTGCAGCCCGCCCCTTTTGATTCTCAAGCCATTTTTCGGAGCCACGCCATGCCCAAATCCACCCGCCGTCCAACGGCGCATCTTTATGTGTCCGTAGCGGCCGTTTTCCTGGCGACCACGATCCTTTTCGCCACCGCGTCCATCATTCGCGCAGGCGACGCCCATGACCTTCCGGAGCCTGCGACCCAGGCCATGTCCACGCTGATCGAGCGCATCCAGGACCGTGGTCCCATCGAGACGCAAGATTTGCTTCCTCTTCTGCGCTTCGCCCGGGACACCGCCTTCACCCGGGACGACTGGGACGTTCCCAGCCTGTTGAACGCCACCGGGGGCTATTACGGATACGGCATTTCCTCTCCAATGGACCGGATCGTGGAGCATATCTATCATCCAGACCTGCCGCCTTCCTTTTTTCATCCTTCTGTGGTCCGCGTCGGCAAATGGTCCGAAGAGCCGGAAGAAAATATACCAGACCTTTGGAATAACCTGGAAGAGGGGCGAATTGTCGTGATCCGGGGCCAGGAACTTGAGGAGAATACTCCGGATGTGAACACCGGTGGGTACTATACGTATCAAACGGATCGCATGATCGTGATGGTCAACCATGAAGGGGAGAAGTACCTGCTGTCCGTCAGCAAGCAGGCGGACCAGTCCAACGTTGGCCGCAAGGGCGTGGTCATCGGCGACGACCAGGATTGGAACTACTTTTACACGGATGAGGAGGGGCTGACCACCGGCGGGCTGGGGTGGGTCAATTCGTACATGTTCGACTCCTTTTCCGTGACCGTGTTGTCGGCGGATCCGACCGCTCCGGACCGCTCCCGCCACGCCATGTTCAAATGGGTCCGGGCCGGCTGGTCCGGGATGAACATGGTCCGCCCCAATCACGTGCGCAACGGATGTCAACGCTTCGCCCAGAGTCTGGTCCGGTTGATGGAGTCGGACGAACTGCCGGAACTTGGTGTCTTGGTGGCCATGAGCAAGCGCGTCCGGGCCATGGACGAACTGGAAATCCTGCGCACCCTTCAGCCGTACATCGAAAGCCTCCGGGAAACCGCCCCCGAGGATTCCATCCTCTCACGCAGATCCTTCCAACGTATTCTGAACCAGGACAATCCCTTGGAGCACTACAGTCTGTACGCAAAGCAAAGCTTGGTCATGAAGGAATTTCTGAAGGCCAGCGTCGGGCTTCCGGCCTTGCTGGCCGTGAACCAGGACGAGGCCCTGGTCTCGTTTCTGCGCTAGCCACGTCTTTTCCGACCAGTAGGTCGCTCTTCCCGTGGGGGCGGTCGTCCTTAATGCGAAAAAACGGCCGGAGCGTCTCAGACGCTCCGGCCGTTTTGTATGTAGCGGAGAAAGTCCGCATCTTGTCGTGATCTCTTCTTAGCGGACGCAGCGCTTGCGTTCCCCCTCAAGAATATTCATCAGAACGTCCGCGGGGTGTTTCAGGCGGGAGAGCAGGATCATGGCGGCCACCACGTAGGGCTTGTAACCGGCCTCCTTGTAGGTGTCGATACGGTACCGCTCGAAGACCGATGCCTGGACCTCGCCCTGGGCGCAACTGACCCCGGAGATGTCCGCGGGCAGGCAGTGCATGTACAGGGCGCTTTGGTCCCTGGTCAGCTTCATCATCTCTTCGGTGCATTCCCAGTCCACGAAGCGCTTGTTGTTTTCCAGGCAGCGTTTTTCCAGATCTTTCAGGCCCTCGGTGTCGCGCTGGTTGAGCAGCCTGGTGCGCTCCTCCATCACGGCGAAGGGGGCCCAGCTCTTGGGGTAGACGATGTCCGCGCCCGTGAAGGCCTCGGCCATGGAGTTGACCACCTGGAAGGAGCCGCCGGACTCGGCGGCCTGCTTGCGGGCCAGGTCTTCCACCTCGGGCAGCACGGTATAGCCCTCGGGATGGCCCAGGACCACGTCCATGCCCAGCCGGGTCATCAGACCGACCACGCCCTGGGCCACGGACAGCGGCTTGCCGTAGGAGGGCGAGTAGGCCCAGGTCATGGCGATCTTCTTGCCCCTGAGCTTGTCCTGGCCGCCGAAGTGGTTGATCAGGTGCAGGGCGTCGGCCATGGTCTGGGTGGGGTGGTCCAGGTCGCATTGCAAATTGACCACGCTGGGTCGGGTGGGCAGCACGCCCTGGCGAAAGCCGTCGTCCAGGGAAGCGGCCACTTCCCGCATGTAGGCGTTGCCCTGACCCAGGAAGATGTCGTCCCGGATGCCGATGACCTCGGCCATGAAGGAGACCATGTTCGCGGTCTCGCGCACCGTCTCGCCATGGGCGATCTGGGATTTTTCCTCGTCCATGTCCTGTACTGTCAGGCCCAAAAGGTTGGCCGCGGCGGCGAAGCTGAATCTGGTCCGGGTGGAATTGTCCCGGAAGATGGAGATGGCCAGGCCGGAGTCGTAAAGCCTGGGGGAGACGTCCAAGTCCCGCATGGCCCGCAGGATTTCGGCCACGTCGAACACCGCGGCCAGTTCCTCGGCGGTCTTTTCCCAGGTCAACAGAAAGTCGTTGTGATGCATGCCCTCGATCCGACGGCCAGCCAGCCGCCGGATCGCCTCGCGAATGCCTGTTTTGTCCATGATGGGAGTTCCTTATTTGGTAAATTGGAGGGGAGTATTCAGGAGTCAGAGGTAAAAAGTAGGAGATTAAAGATTAAGGTAGTTGACAAAAACCAGACTTGCTCTAGCCTCTAGCCTCTAGCCTCTAGCCTCTAGCCTCTCGTCCGTTCCACGTACACCGCCGGGATCAGGGCGTACATGGCCGCGGCCTGGACCAGTTCGGATTTCCAGGTTTTCTCATTGGGCGCGTGGGCCTGGTCTTCGTGGCCCGGGCCGAAGCCGACGCAGGGAATGCCCAGGCGGCCCATGATGGAGACGCCGTTGGTGGAGAAAGTCCATTTGTCCACCAACGGCTGCTTCCCGAACAACCGTGAATAGGTGTCCACCAGGGTTTCGCAGACCGGGTGGCTCTCTTCCAGCACCCAGGCCGGGAAATAGCATTCCGTGGGATAGACCAAGCCGGTGTAGGACGGCTTGTCGTAGTTGTACATGGTCACTTCCGCTCCGGCCGTGCGCACCGCGGGCAGATTGCGGATCTGTTGCAAAGCCTCTTCCCAGGTCTCGCCCCAGGTCAGGCGACGGTCCACGGAAATCCAGCAGCCGTCGGCCACGGCGCAGCGCGAGGGCGAGCAGTGGCCGATCTCGGAGACCGTCAGGCTGCCTTTGCCCAGAAAGGGGTCGTTGCGCAGGTTCGTATGCAGGGCCTGGAGTTCATTGAGGATCGGTCCCATCTTGAAAATGGCGTTGTCCCCGCGCTCCGGGGCCGAGCCGTGGCAGCTCACGCCCTTGGTTCCCACCTGGATCTCCATCCGGCCGCGTTGGCCGCGATAGACGTTGCAGGAGGTGGGCTCGGTGGAGACCACGAATTCCGGGCGCAGCTTGCCCTCGTTGATGATGTACAGCCAGCACAGACCGTCGCAGTCCTCTTCCTGGACCGTTCCGGCCATCATCAGAGTCACGTCCTTGGGCAGCAGGTCCAAATCCTTGATGATCTTCCCGGCATAAACCATGGAGGCCATGCCGCCCTCCTGGTCGCTGGCCCCGCGGCCGGTGATGGTCTCCTCGTCCTCATGGCCGAGAAAGGGATCATGGTTCCACTGCGAACGGTCCCCCACGCCCACGGTGTCCACGTGGGCGTCCAGGGCGATCAGCCGGGGGCCGTTGCCGATGAACCCCAGAACGTTGCCCATGGGGTCGATCTCCACCCGGTCGAACCCGACCTTTTCCATTTCCTTCTTGATCAGGGCGCACACGGCCTCTTCCTGGCACGACTCGCTGGGAATGGCGATCATCTCCCGCAAAAACCGACTGATCTCCGGCTTGTACTGTTCCGCTAGTTTTAAAATGCTTTTTGGATCAACTGACATGACTGCCTCATTACTGTGTTTAAGTTTGATCTTGCAAAAAAACAGGGCGCACCCCAGTTCCGGGGGTACACCCTTGTGAAAATCTGACAGAAGAACTTACTTGCCGGCCTGCTCAATGGCTTCCAGAAAAGCGTTCATCATGGCCACGCCTTCCTCGCCGTGTTTGTCCGCGATGATCTGCTTCACCGCGGGCATGGCCTGGGCCTGGAATTCGGCTTTTTGAACGGGGGTCAGGGCGTTGACTTCCATCTTCTTGGACAGGGCGGGCAGGCCGCGGTCCGAGGCTTCGATGATCCGGGAGATGCCGCGACCGGCCACGATGGCGGAGGTGGCGGCGTTCTGGACGATGGTCTGCTCCTGCTCGGAGAGAGAGTTCCAGAAGTTCATGTTCACGGCCCAGACGTAGGGGGCGAAGAGGTGGCCGGTCAGGCTGAGATACTTCTGCACTTCGTCGAACTTGGCAAAGGCGATAATCGGGATGGGGTTCATCTGGCCGTCGGCCACGCCGGTCTGCAAGGCGGTGTACAGTTCGGCCCAGGCGATGGGCGCGGGCTGTCCGCCCAGGGAATTGATCAGTGCCTGGTGGGTGTCCAGGGTCATGGTCCGGATCTTCAGGCCCTGCATGTCCGCCGGAGAGGTGATGGGCCGACGGGAGTTGGAGAAGTGAAAGAAGCCCCCGGAATCGCCGAAGCCGAGAATCTTCAATCCGGTCTTGGCTTCCATGTCCGCGGCGTATTTCTTACCAAAGGAGCCGTCGAAGACTTCGTACGTGGTGGCGATGTCCGGAAAGGCGAAGGGCACGTCGATGATGCCCATCATCGGATAAATGGAGGCAAATCCGCCCACGGAGTGGATGCCCATCTCAATGACCCCGGCGCGGACCTGCTGGAGCACTTCGTTGTCCTTGCCCAACTGGCCGTTGGGAAAGGTCTGGACCTTTATCTCGCCGTTGGTCCCTGCTTCCACCAGGCTCTTGAACACCGTGGCCATGGCTCCGGTGGCGTTGTCCAGCGGATCGTCGTTGTTCAGGTGATGCAGCTTGATGGTCTTCTGGGCCTCGGCCTGGGGCGCGACTCCAAGGATCAGCGCCAGGGCCAAAAACGGTGCCAATACAGCCATGAACAAATTCGTCCTCGTTTTCATCTCGTCTCCTCCATTCAGATTAGGTTATGCCAAACTTCGTCTCTCCAGCAATTTACTCCATCCACGTCCACTCACGACTTCTGACTCCTGAATTCTGACCTCTCTCTTCCTTCCTACATGCCCAGCAACAAGCGCGGAATGAACATGGTCAGCTTCTCAAAATAGGCCACGCAGAACAAGATCCCCACCTGCAAGAGCAGAAAGGGCCACAGGGCCATGGCGATCCGTTCGATCTTCTCCCCGGTGATCGAGGAGAGCACGAACAGACACGCTCCAACGGGCGGGGTCATCAGGGAGATGTTCAAGGCCAGAATGATCATTATCCCGGCATGCACCGGGTGCATGCCGATGGCCTGGGTCAGCGGAACAAGGACCGGGGCCAGGATGATCAGGGCCGCGTTGATGTCCATGAACATCCCGATGATCAGGAGCAGGCCCAGGATCATGGCGATGATCACGTACGGCTCCGAGGACACGGTCAGGAAGAAGGCGGCGATGGCCTGGGGGATCTGCATGAAGGTCATCCACCAGCTCAGGATCGAGGCCGAGGCGATGATCAGGAAGACCACCCCGGTGATCCGGGCCGTGCGGATGAGCATTTCCAGGATGTCCTGCATACTCAGGGAGCGATAGACGACGATGGCGATGAACAAGGCGTAGAACACGGCGATGGCCGCGGCCTCGGTGGGCGTGACGATCCCGCCCAGGATGCCGCCCAGGATGATGGCCGGCATGAGCAGGGCCAGGATGCTGTCCTTGAAGGCCCGCAGGATGTTCCACAAACTCGGCCCGCCCTCGCCCTTGGGCAGGTTCCAGCGCTTGCCCATGGCCGCGATCAAGGCCATGCACAGCAGGCAGATCAACAGGCCCGGAAGGATCCCGGCGGCGAACAGACCGGCGATGGACACGCCCATCAGCGAGCCGTAGATGACCATCAGGTTGGACGGCGGGATGGTCGGCCCGATGATCGATCCGGCCACGGTCACGGCGCAAGCGAAGGGCCGCGTATAGCCCTTCTTGACCATGGCCGGAACCAGGGTGTTGCCGAAGGCCGCGGTGTCGGACACGGCGGCCCCGGTCATCCCGGCAAAGAGCACGGACGCGACCATGTTTGAATGGGCCAGCCCGCCGCGCAGATAACCCACCAGGGCGTCGGCGAAGTGCGCCAGCCGTTCCGTGATCCCGGAGCGGTTCATGATCTCCCCGGCCAGGATGAAAAAGGGCATGGCCATGAAGGTGAACAGGTCCAGCCCCTCGAAGAACCGTTTGGGCGCCATGGTCAGAAACGCTTCCCCGCCGATCTGGAGCAGCCCGACCACTCCGGCGATGCCGAGGGTGAAGCCGATGGGCAGGCCCAGCAGGAGCAGGCCGAAAAACACCGTGGCCACGAGGATCATGGTTTTTCCTCCGCGGCCATGTTCGGGGCGGACATGGAAAACAGCGGGGGCGGAAGATCAGCCAGTTCCCTGACCATGGCCACCACGATCTGGACGCAGGTCAAGCCCGCGCTGACCGGGACCGAGGCAAAGGGAAAAAACATGGTCATCCCGAAGATCGTGGCGAACTGGGAGGCCCCGGCCTGGGTCATGCCGATGCCGTAGACGGTCAGGAACAGAAAAAAGCTGAAGCCCACCATGTCCAGCAGGACCCGGAAGGGCTTTTGCATTTTTCGCGGAAAAAAGCGGAACAGGATGTCCAGGCCGATGTGCTCCCGGCGGTAGGCCCCCACGGGCACGGCCAACAGCGCGGCCCAGATCATCACGTAGCGGGACAGCTCCTCGGTCCAGATGCCGCCGGAGCCGATGAAGTACCGGGTGACCACCCCCCACCAGATGATCACCACCATCACCGCCACCAACAATGCGCAAACCCGCTCCGTGACCCAGTTCAACACGGCTCCGAAACGATCGATGGCAACGGCGGTTTGGTGGAGCATGTTCAAAAAAGCGGCCTTCATTCAACGCATGGAGGGAAATGTGTCCCCCCGCCCGTGACCATGACGGCCATGACGGCGGGCAAATTTTCTTTGCCCGATTTACTGCCTCGTTGCAATGGCGTCATTGAACTCGGGCCGCCGTTCGGCTGGCCCGGAAAGACCCTCGGTTCGATCCTGAAATAGCCCATCATTCGGCGGTTCATGCGAAAACGGACATTTTGAGTAGAGAACGCCCGTGCGCATTTCCACAAGAGCATTTCAGGTCCATGCCGGCACGGCGACACGCCAACCGGGAGCCTTCAATCGCTGGACGGCCTTGTTGCGCTGTTCATTTACTTCAACTATCCGTCAGGCAACCATCAACTTTTAAGCAGGGCTTGTCGTATGCACCGCTATTCAGCCTATTGTGTTCTCGCGCTCGGCGTAATCGTTTTCCTCGCGGCTGGGGTCCCGTCGGCTCACGCTGGGGAGAGTGATCTCCAAGGTCAGCGCATCCCCAAAATCATCGGCGGGGAGCCCGTGTATGATCCAGCCAAGTATCCGTGGACGGCGGCCTTGGTGTTTACGGACAGCCCGGATCAAATCAGATGCGGCGGAACCCTGGTCAGCGCGGAATGGGTGCTCACCGCGGCCCATTGTCTGGACCAGGAGTATCCATGGGATTCAGGCCTGCCTTTATCTCCGGAGATCGTGGACGTCCTCGTGGGCACGGTGTTTCTGGATCAGCCTTCTCCCGGGCATGACCGGATCAGGGCCTCCGCTTTTTACATTCACCCTGAGTACAATCAGCCTACCCTCGGAAACAACGATATCGCCTTGATCAGGCTGTCGCGGCCCGTCACGCCGCGGAGTTTCGCCATATTGGCGAACAGCGAGGAGGACGTCTGGCCGGGCATGTGGAGCACGGTCCTCGGGTGGGGCAATACGGTGCCTCAGCCCAGGGAGCGGGAATATCTCCCTTCCAATCAGCTTCAGAGCGTGGACGTGCCCATCGTTTCCAACGAAGTGTGTCAAGCCTCCATGATCTATCCGGAAAGCGTGATCACGGAGAACATGATTTGCGCCGGTTTCGCCGAAGGCGGCAAGGACGCCTGCCAGGGGGACAGCGGGGGGCCGCTTGTGCGAACCGTCATGCCCGGCTGGCACATGTTGATCGGCGTGGTCATCTACGGCGAGGGCTGCGCGCAACCCGACGCCTACGGGGTGTACACCAAGGTATCGGCGTATTGCGATTGGCTTAAGGAAACCACCGGGCAAGGCGTCTGCCGTCCCCAAGGCTCGGGCGGAGGATGCGTCGTCGCCGGCGTCGGGGGCCACGATTGGATGTTGCTGGTCCTGACCGCGGCCTTGGCCGTCTGCTACGCGGGCCGACGAGCAACGGCAAAGCGCCGTGCCGCGATGACGGCTTGATTGGCGGCTGATGGCAATAACGGGGTTGGCTTTGCCATGAACAAGCCTGAAGCCGGGATAATCTCCCCCCGTCCGGTCATACTCGTTTCCGCGCCCTGGGCCATGTACAACCGGCCCTCCATCCAGCTCGGCGCGCTCAAGGCCCATCTTCGCCGCCGGTTTCCCGACGTGCCGGTCCGGGCGGAGCATCTTCATCTTCAGGCGGCCGCCGAGGTCGGCTATTCCGCGTATCAGGCCGTGTCCGAACGGACCTGGGTCGCGGAGAGCGTGGCCGCGGCCTTGCTCTTTCCGGACCAAGCCCCGGCCATTCAGCGGCTCTTCCAGCGGGAAAGCAGGCAAAATCCGGTCCTCCGCGCCGCGGGGTTGCCGGCCTTGGCCCAGGCCTTGGACAGGGTCTGCGACCGGTTCATCGCCGACATCGACTGGTCCGTGTTCGGCCTGGCCGGGTTCAGCGTCTCCCTGTGCCAATTGACCTGTTCCCTGGTCCTGATCCGGCGCATCAAGCGACAATATCCGGAATTGCCCGTGGTGGTCGGCGGGGCCAGTTTTTCCGGAGAATCCCTCGCGGCCCTGACCGCCGCGTTTCCGGAGATCGATCATCTGGTCCAGGGAGAGGGGGAAACGGCCCTGGCCGAGCTGACGGACGCCCTGTGCCGAGGTGGGAAGTTTTTGCCAGACGCCTCAAACCGACAAATCCAGGACCTGGACGAGCTGCCCGCTCCGGATTTCGACGACTACTTCGCCCAACTGCAACGCCTCGGGCCGGCGAGGCGGTTCCATCCCGTGCTTCCGGTGGAGGCCTCCCGGGGCTGCTGGTGGATCAGAAAGCCCAGGCCGGATCGTCCGGCCCAAGGCTGCGCGTTCTGCAACCTGAACCGGCACTGGACCGGATACCGGTCCAAGTCTCCGCGCAAGGTCGCGGAGGAAATCACCGCCCTGAGCACCCGGCACAAGGTGCTGGGCTTTTCGTTCATGGACAACCTGCTGCCCCGCAAGGGCGCGACGGAACTGTTCACCGCGCTGGTTGAATCCGGCAGGGACTACCGGCTGTTCGGCGAAATCCGGGCCGACACGCCCCCGGCCCAGCTCGCGGCCATGCGCCGGGCCGGGATGCGCGAAGTCCAGGTGGGCGTCGAGGCCTTGAGCAGCGCCCTGCTGGCCAGGATGAACAAGGGCACCGGCGCCCTGGACAACATCGAGGCCATGCGCCACTGCGAAGCCCTGGGCATCCACCACGGCGGCAACCTGCTGATGCGCTTTCCGGGCTCCACGGCCGAGGAGGTCGAGGAAACCCTGATCAACATGGAATTTGCCGCTCCCTACCTGCCCCTGAACCCGGTGTCCTTCTGGCTGGGCCTGGAAAGCCCGGTGTTCCGCGATCCGCGCGGTCACGGAATCCGCCTGACGGGCAACGACCCGCGCTGGAGCGTCCTGTTTCCTCCCCAAATTGCCCGGACCCTGCGCTTCATGGTGCAAGGGTACGTCGGCGGCAAGCTGGAACAGCGCCGACTATGGCGACCGGTGGAACACCGGGCAAGCCAATGGGCCAAGGAATACGCCCAATCCATGCGCGGCCCGAACCCCGCCCCGATCCTGGGCTACCAGGACGGCGCGGACTTCCTGATCATCACCCGCCGCCGCCCGGACAAAACCCACGACGTCCACCGCCTGCCCCAAACCTCGCGCCGCATCTATCTCTTCTGCCGAAAAAGCCGCACCAGAAACCAAATCCAAACCCTGCTCCCCCACCTGGTCGCGGACAAACTGGACGGATTTTTGCGGATGATGGTGGACAAACGGCTGATGTTCTCGGAATCCGACAGATTCCTTAGCCTGGCCGTACCCATGGACCGATGCGCGGAGGATTTTGAGCGGCCAATGGCGTGAATTCGGACTGAATGCGTCACCGAGGCCTCAATCTGTTACATCAATGCGATATTTTTACTAAAAGTGTTCAGCACGCTTCACGCCCGTCGAAAAATCTCATGCGTCCGTCATGGCCGCTGAGGTCGGCCTTATGCAGGACTTTTTTCGTGATTCTTCAGACACCGCATAGTGCTGATTTCGAGAGAAAGTAAAAAAGCTGACCTCGACGGAGAGAGAAATGTGTCGCTGAGTTGCAAATGTCTTTGAAAACAACATGTTGCCGGCAGTTGAGCTTTTCTTCGAAAACAGACTTGTCTGTCCGTATAATTGAGTCTGTTAGGCTGGCCTCGTAGAAGATGATTTTTTTATGAGGTTCTATGCCATCCAGGCCAGCGCCCGAGCAATGCGACGATTCCGTGCCCGATTGCCCCAAAAACGAGGACGTGAACCAGCAAAGACAACACGATATAGAGGCTGGTCGTGACCGGCACAGGGATCACCGCAACCACCGCACCGACAGGAATCGCAAGTACCATCGTGTAGAACCCCTGCAACGGAATTTCCATCAGGAAGTAGCCGCCCACCATCCAGCCGATCATCGCGATCGACAATGCCGGCCAGTAAGGCAAGGCCTTTGGCCCGAATCGCCGCATCTGCCGATACGATACGAGCGCCACGCCGCCAATCGTGGCTAACCCGGCAAACAGAAACAAAATCAGTCGATCGTAGGCAGCCTCCTTCGCATTTTGCTCATGCAGGCTTTCGGCCGCCTGGGCACGTTTGATGAGGCTGTTAAAGCGGTGTTCGGCTTCTTCCCTGTCGATCTCGCTCAGGAATCGCCGTTCGGTGTAACCGACCTGCCTATCTCCTTTGGTCACCTTACGCTCGAGCACAATGCCAGTGAGATCATCCACACGGTATAAATCGGTCTCGTTGTGAGCATTATGAAGACGGAACACCCACTCGCCGCCCTCGGTCGTCGATATCGCCTCGACCCAGGCGGTCGTGCCGAGAATGAACACATGGCCCATCGCGCGCGAGTGCAACGACGAGTCCCGCCGCCGCCGTATGCCGTCGTCCCGGTAGCCCACATATCCACCGTCCTCAAGCCGGAGTTCCAGGTACTCGCGAACGCCGTCACGCCCCCCTAAGTCAGGATAGGCGTGATAACGTCGGTCACCCGAAAGAATGAAAACGTCTTCGCGCCATGCCATTTCATCCCCAAGCAACTGACCCACGCGCAGGTCGATCCGGATGTCGGTCACGTTCTCTCTGAGTTCAGCCCAGTTTTCGACCCGCTCAGCGATGAGCGCCGAGACGCCTTGCGGGATCGCGGCGAACATCGCCAAGATCAAAGCCACGGCAATACAGGTCTTCCAGTGCATGGGCGATCTCATTGCGTATGATCCTTCGGGAAAAAGTTCCGCGCTCACGCACGGGATGAGGAGGGCGTATCCCCTCCCTGACAACGTGCCCGCGCCCCCTGCGCCTAAATCCCCGAAATCCGGGAAACCCTGGCAGCCCTGGGCGCGGAAAGCTACAGCCAGTGTTTGCGCTTGAAGTAAAGGAGCATCGTCACCGCCACGCCCAGCATGAAGAGCAGGACGAGGGGGTAGCCCCATGACCAGCGCAGTTCGGGCATGAATTCGAAATTCATGCCGTAGACCCCGGCGATGAAGGTCAGAGGGATGAAGATCGTGGCGATCAGGGTGAGGACCTTGATGGTCTCGTTCATGCGCTGGCTGTTTCTGGACAGGTGCAGCTCCAAAAGGCTGGACGCCAGGTCCCGGAGGCTTTCCACGATGTCCATGGCCTGAACGGCGTGGTCGTGGACGTCGCGAAAAAAGACCCGGGTCTCGGGGTTGATCAGGGCGGAGTCGTCGCGCGTCATCCCGGCAAGGGCCTCTCGGACCGGCCAGATGATCCGGCGCAAAAGGATAGCCTCCCGTCGCAGGCTGTGGAAACGGTGCAGGTCGCTCGGACCGGGGGCGGTGAGCAGGGCTTCCTCCAGGTGCTCCAATTCCGTGCTGATGCTTTCCAGGACCAGAAAGTAGTTGTCCACCACGGCGTCCAGCAGGGCATAGGCCAGGTAGTCGGGGCCACTCTGGCGGATGCGACCTTTCCCGATGGTGATGCGCTGGCGCACCGCATCGAAGACGTCCCTTTCCGACTCCTGGAAGGAGAGCAGGTAGGTGTCGCCCAGGATCAGGCTGAGCTGTTCGACACGGAAGGAATCGCGGGCTGGTTCGGGGACCAGCATTTTGACGACGATGAACAGAAAGTCGTCGTGGACCTCCAGTTTGGGCCGGTGGTCGGTGTTCAGGATATCCTCCAAAACCAGGGCGGACAGGTTGAATTCACGGCCCAGGGCCGTGACCACGTCAACCTGGTGCAGGCCGTCCACGTTGATCCACGTGACCCCCTGCCCAATGGATTCGGCAATGCCCTCGGCGCTGTCGCGAAGAGGCCACGTCTTCACCTTCGCCGCGTTGTACGTCACCACCCGCAAAGAGGTCTTGTCGGCCATCCGCTCCCCCACATGCACCATGGTACCCGGAGCGGCCCCGACCTTGGCTTGTCGACTCTTCATGAATCTGCTTTTCATCCGTTCACCAATCCATTGCCTGATACGTCCACGAGGAAGAAAGCAACTTGTGACAAAACCCCACGCAAACATCAAGAAAGCGCGGCACTCTTCAGCAGATCCGCGCAAAAGCGAACAGGGTACCCTTCTTCGCGGTCATGACTGATTCGGATGCGGCGTGGGATCGGCGAAGAGCTTCGCCCACCCGCCCCCATCCAACCACGGGCCGCGAAGTGCCCGACGAGACGGCCCGGGCTCCGGTCCTGCGCTGCGTCAATCTCCGCCCGGCGGTCTGGCCAGAGTATCAGAACCTGGGCGGGATCAGCGGGGAGCGGGCGGCCCTGGGCGTCAGCGCCGCGCCGGAGGCTGTTGTCGCCAAGGGCAAAAAATCCCCCTGGCCCGCCACCATGCCCGAACAGGTCCAGGCCGTCCGCGCCATCCTGACCGCCTCCCCCTCACCAGCCACGGCCGACGCCATCGCCAAATCCTTCACCCGCGCCCCCCGCGCCAGAATCGCAGAAATCCTGGAAACCCTGGCCGCCCTGGGCACGGCCCGTGAGGTGGAGGAGGGGCGGTTTATCGGGCAGTAAGCCGCGCGGTAACTCAGAATGCGCCCACCTGGATTTCAATGGTCACTGGTTCGCTGATGTAGGCTCGGATGTAGCCTTTACGTAATTGTTCCATGGTTTACGGCATACGATTGCTTCCACTCCAAATGTCGTTTAATGGCTTCAACATTTGGTACGTTGGTTTCCCGAAGCCAGGGATGATTCAGAACCTGTTGACATTTCCAGAGTTGAACCGCCCGCTTCGCTCAGGGCATGAAGGTCGCGAAGAAGATTCCCCCCGTCGGTGAGGGGCAATGTTTTTTGAAAGCAGCTTTTTCCCTGCTTTCAAAGATCTTTTCCTTGCCTGCCCGGTGAAACCGGGTACCCTTTCAGGGTGTTTCACTGGGGCGTACCCAGCGCCTTGAGTGACCAAACGGGAGCGGGCGGTTCGTTTCTTCATCCGAGGTTGGCTATATGTCCCGCTCTTTTGGTGATCACATTGGCTGCCGCATAAAGCCAACCTCAGTACAACGCATAATGCTGACCTCGGCGTTTAGAAGGACCTGGTGGATGCTTCTTAATAGCCTGAAATAGTAGTATGAGTGCGGGTTTTTATTTCGGAAAATGCTTGCCAAATCAGCAGGTGGTAAAGCCGGGAATTTTGGGGGACGGAATTTTGTGAGTTCCGCATAATAACACTGTTCGGCGGAAAATATCAAAAAGGGGATAATAATAATATGGAAGCGATCACCTTGAAACTTTGCTGCGAAAAAGAAGAAGAGCAAAATATGCTGCAATCATTCAAGGATAAATTGAATGCAGACATTTTGTTTCTAAATGCAGAGGTGAGTCCTGAGTCATGTGAATCTTTTATATCTTTCACGAAGCAAATAAGAAAATCAGAAAACGTAACAGTCATTTTAGCCACTAACGGAGGGGATGCTGACTCTGCTTATCGCATGGCACGTTTTCTTAAAAAAGCATATAAAATGTTCTCTCTATATATTTACGGGTTTTGCAAAAGTGCTGGAACGCTATTCGCGTTAGGGGCAGATGAAATCATTATGGGACCACGGGGTGAGTTTGGGCCATTGGACGTCCAGGTTTTTAGCCCCGATGAATTTATGCAACGTTCGTCAGGACTTTCGATATATCAATCACTAGAATCTGTAGCCCAAAAATCGTTTGAATTATTCGAGGAGATTTTTCTTAGTATTCGTCGGAGAAGTGGAGGAGTAATAACAACTCAAACTGCATCAGAAATCGCCTGCAAAATGGCAATAGGTTTGTATGCGCCAATTACCAGCCAGATTGACTCTTCTCGGATTGGAGAATTGCAACGTTTTTTGGATATAGCTATTCACTATGGCATCCGGCTTGGTGCGAGTGAAAAGATAGTTCGTCATCTTGCTACACAATATCCAAGCCATTCTTTTGTCATTGACCGTGACGAAGCAAGTCAACTCTTTCCGTGTGTGCGCCCACCAGAAGAATTTGAGTGGCTTTTAAGAAACAATATCAAGGCATATTCCATAGAAAATTACGGCACAGACTTAACACGTTTTCCTGTTTCGCAGAACGTAATGGGTACAATCATTTTGGAGGATAATACAAATGAAGATACAGTTGATCAAGAAGGAGCAGCTGAAGAACAGTCAAAAACGTCAACAAGAAAAAAAACAAAGCCTAAAAAAAAAGCGCCAGCAGAGTAGCTCTGCAATATGTATCCAAACAGTTTCGTGCGAAGCAAACACAGCTAGTCTACAAAGTCACTGCCTAATAGAGGTAAGTAAAGTGAAATATTAATTACGCGGCTTCGCCGAACAATTGTATTCAGCAGACGGCGAGAAGCGCGGCGGCGTTGACGCGGCAAGTTTGGGTGGCGCCGCTGCTGATACATAGCGTTCCCGCGACGCTTCCGCGTCGCAGTCAGCCCCGGCACGTTACACCAAAAGTATCCAAATGAAAATAAATGTTGATCTAGATTTCAGATTACTTGATGTGTCCTTAGAGCTTAATGTCCTTGAAGATCATTACGAACTCATAGAAAAACAAATAGCTCATCTCAGCGAAATTGAGAAAACATCGCTCGAAGAATTAAGAAAAAAAGAGAGTCTAACGCCAGATGATCCAGAATGGGATATAGCTAGATATGAATGCGATCAAAAAATTGAATTTCTTTTGCCTCGATTTTTCTGGGGCGCATTTATAGTCTCTTTGTATGCAGTCCTTGAAGCAAGCATAATAGAAATAGCACGTTTACTGCAAAAAGCTCAAAACCAAGGAATCTCAATCACTGACCTCAGAGGTGATTTCCTTGAAAGGGCAAAAAAATACTATAAACATGTGCTTAATTTTGAATTATGTAGTGATGACAAGACTTGGCAACTCATAAAACACCTTGCCTCGGTTCGACATTCAATAGCTCATGCAAATGGTCGTATAGATATGTTGAATGAAAATAATAGAAAGACAATAGAAACATTAGAAAAGCAAAATATAGGAATCTCATCATACAACGATTATGTATTGTTAGACAGGACTTTAACCGCATCGCGCCAAATCCAGCCTTTTCCGCAATAATTTCTGCATGTTAACCTGGCCCTTTGCGTAAGACCCTACTGATATCTCTGCTTTTTTGTCAAAAAAACGTTTAATTTTATA
>NZ_PZKN01000017.1 GCF_003046795.1 Desulfonatronum sp. SC1
TATAAAATTAAACGTTTTTTTGACAAAAAAGCAGAGATATCAGTAGGGTCTTACGCAAAGGGCCAGGTTAACATGCAGAAATTATTGCGGAAAAGGCTGGATTTGGCGCGATGCGGTTAAAGTCCTGTATGTGACAACATGTGATTTTCCCTGACACAAGACAGGCAAATTCGTGATTGAATCGCCTAACCGCGCATCCATCACACCCAGCCGCCCTTGGCCCCCAGCCCGCCTACGCCAGGCTCGAGGCGGTTCCGGTCGTTGGGGCTGAGGCTCGGCCCGGTCCTCAATACCGCGACCGCCCCATCATCACTTTGACCGCTCCTGATCCCAGACGCTGCTGACAGCCTTTCGTCTCTGGGCATGCTGAGCCCTGCCAGCCGTGGGTTGAAACCGTCCAGGCAAACCTCGTGCCTTGCAGGATGACCACGCCAGAAAAAGCAAGACCGCCCATCCCGAAGGACAGGCGGCCTTTGCGCAGAGGGCGTGTGTTTGTTCTCCCTGGCGAATCAATATGTATTGCGGACACACCAGATGTAGTATCGATTTGTTATATGATGCAGACGGGTTAAGCTTCCTGCCAGCATGTTCATGGCCCAACGAATGTTTTCCCCATAACCTGTGTAATGAGTGCTAGTCCAATAATAATCACCTTGGATTCCTTCAAAGGGATGCTCACCGCGAGTTGCCCCGTAAATTTCTGGGAACTCATGTATTAAGGGCAGTCTCCACCCGGTAATGCTATCCACGGCAAGCGAAACACATCGAGAAGTGGCGGAATCCCAATCCATACTGCCAAACATGTTGGCATTTTTGGTCCACATCAATCCCGTCTGCATATCCGTCACCGTACCGTTCCCATTGTCCGTTAACCTCTGGGCCTGGGCTTCGCCTTAATGACCAGTCTGATCAGGCAGAGCATTGCCGCAACGACCACCATTCTGACCCATTTTCCAAAAGTGCGTTTTATGATGTTTTCCTTGTCTCGACGAAAGTACAGATTGTCATGCGTTTTGTGTTGACGATTATTGCCACCCCAGCGGGTCCTTACACGTAGGATTGTTGCAGAGCAGATCGCAAAAGCCAGAGTGATGGTCCATGCTGACATAATAAGGGATCTGCATTGGTCCGTTATTCTCCTCGCATACCCCTACCATACATGTATAGGATTTAAACTGGCAACCGACGAGATGCCCCCTCACAACGTTTCCATTCACCACTTTAGTGACGGCATATGGGTGGAGCGTACACCGTTTCGAAAAATAGTCTGGGTCATTCTTGCAGATCATGGTTCTGGCGAATAGGTTGCCAGAAGTGAGCAGCGTTGCCATGAACAACAGGGCCAGAGCCAGGGTCGCGGTCAGAATGATTTTTCGCATTTTCAAAATCCTCTTGTGGGTTGAAGGTTAAATTCCGATGATGTTTCCTTATAAGCACGATCCAAGCCATATAATAAATTGTATAATTTCTGCATGTTAAAAATATACAAGCCAGCCAAGCCTCTGTTGTTTGCGCCAATTCCGTTGGCGCTGCCAACACTTCAGGCAAACATTAAGCTGCCCCCATGCCATTTGCTGGCCGCGCTGGGATGGTGTGATTTCTGGGATGGATGTGAATATCAGGGTGCAGTTGGTGGGCCAATGAGGGGGGCTCGGTGAGGCTGGCTTGTTCCCGCAGCCGCTTCCGGCTATCGGTCGGACCAGGGAGTTCCACATGGCATATCATCCAGTCGCATACCGACCAGCCCAGCCAGGATAAACTGCTGACGTGGAAGATATGACAGCGGCATAAACGAAACCAGGTCCCCACCTTAAGAAACCCGCCAAGCTATCCAAAGGACCGGCCCCGCTTCAGCCTGAGAAAGATCGCTTGCCCGCCACTTGGCTACATGTTCGCGCCAGAAATGTATCTTCTCGGGATTTAATGCTCTTCGTTTCTTGGTTGCCATTTTGAATCCTCCTCAAAGGTTGGTGAGAAGAATTCTATGGCATAGCTGGAAATCATGCGGAAGGAGTAGCTCTTTTGACGCTTACAAAAAGAAAGCCCTTGAGATTGTTCCCAAGGGCTTTCTTCGTTTATTGGCCTTTTTTTGAGGCGTGTATTTGCCTTCTACGGCATTTGTTTTTGGCTTAGCAAGGGCAGCAGCAGCCTTAAGTAGTACTCTCAGTTTTTGCGGCCTTCTTCTCGGCAATTGTCTTCTGGCTCTCCTTATTGAAGTTTTGAATATCTAGATATTACCGCAAAGACCTTGCAATTTCTTCACGCGCAGTCATCTTTAACTCTTCATCGGTATTATCGTCAAATGAAAAGCTGTAGATTATCCAATTATCAGCTGGACGATAAAACATGAATTCTAATCGGATTGGTTGTCTCTCGTAGAGCATCAAATATGTAACCATCAGGAGGCGTTCGCCATAGCTATGCACACCGATACGCTCTTTGCCAACATATGTCCCAACCATTTGTGACATGGAAGAAAACTGGCCCTTTAGGTTCATAACGGCATCTGAAGAGGAGTCAATCCACCTGTTTGTTGAGTAAACGCTATCAATCGATTTGCTTATCTCTCCTTTTTCGTAAAGAGAGAAGAATTTTTCGATCTCTTTATTGTACTCATCGCTTGCAAATGCTGAAACGTTCAAGAATAGGACACAAATGATCATTATGTACTTCATAAAAAACTCCTTTTTTTGAGTTAATCGACAATTAAATATGTTCAAGGGAATTGCAAGTCTAAATAAACAGGTACATATTCTTCTTACATGCAAGACATGTTTAATCTATACCTATTATTCAGTAATCCTAATAGGGGATGGTTGTCAAGAATTCTGCTAGCCTTATAAACCTTTTTCTGGTTAAAAATCTTGGACAATTATGGTACCTGCGTGAAAGACCTTCAACCAAGCAACCAAATCTGCTTCTTCCGGCCTATCGGTTTCAGGTTCTACCAACAAACGTGTTTTTTGGGTAAAATGAGATAACCAAGCAGTTGACGCGCATCACTGGCAACGGTTAACAGGAATAACGCAAGCGTTCAGGCCTTGGCTTGGAGCCTTTGGCCTTGAAAGTCCCTCGGATTACCATGATGACGAACGTCGAGGGGCTTTTTTCCCATTGACCATAAGCAGTGGGGCGAAGCGACATCCTGCCCTTATCGTTGCCACTACTCCCTTGCCACTACGGGAATGTCTGTGAATGAGGGAAAATGGTCATTTTGATGTAGTGTTAGAACAAGTGAAGATGATGATATCAATGCTTTACGCAAGGTCCTCATAAATGGGGTTCAGGGGGGCGGAGGTTCAAATCCTCTCATCCCGACCAGAATTTCAAAGGGGCTGAATGATCACATCATTCAGCCCCTTTTTTGTTTTCTGCTTTCCCGCCTTTTTGGCGGTTATTTTGCGCTTCGCTTACTGCGTCCTGGGCTGGTGTTCCTCTTTGAACAGCCGACGGGACAGAGGCAGAATGTCCGTGGGAGGGACGCAGAAGATGTCTTCGCGTACGCCCATGGTCAGGGCGTGACAGAGGACGTCGTCCATGTGTTCCACGGTGATGATTTCCAAATCCTTGAGGATGTTCGCCGGGACTTCCTTGAGATCCTTGGCATTGTCCGCCGGGATGATCACCTTGGCGATCAGTCCGCGGTGCGCGGCCAAGAGTTTTTCCCGGACCCCGCCGACGGGCAGGACGCGGCCGCGCAAGGTGATTTCCCCGGTCATGGCCAGGTCGTTGCGCACCGGCAGATTGAGTAACGCCGAGGTCACGCTGGTGGCCAGGGTGATCCCGGCGGAGGGGCCGTCCTTGGGCGTGGCGCCTTCCGGAACGTGGATGTGGATGTCGATTTCCTTGTAAAAGTCCGGGCGCAGTCCGAACAGGTCCGAGCGAGACCGGACGTAGCTCCAGGCGGCCCGGGCCGATTCCTGCATCACTTCGCCCAGTTTGCCGGTGATCTCCACCTTGCCGGTGCCCGGCATCAGGGAAACCTCCACCAGAAGCAGTTCCCCGCCCATTTCCGTCCAGGCCAGTCCAGTGGCCACCCCGGGCTGGGACTGCTCCTCCCGCTCACCGTATCGGAATTTCGCAACGCCCAGGTACGTGGGAACCATGGTCTTGCTCACGGCCACGGGCTTGTCGGCCCGCCCTTCTTCCACCACCTTGCGGGCCACCTTGCGGCAAATGGAGGCCATTTCCCGTTCCAGGTTCCGTACCCCGGCCTCACGGGTATAGCGGCGGATGATCTCCAGCACCGCGCCATCGGAAAAGGACATGTCCGAAACGGTCAGCCCGTGTTTGGTCAGCAGGCGGGGCATCAGGAAGTCCTTGGCAATGCGCGCCTTTTCCACTTCCAGGTAGCCGGGCAGACGGATGATCTCCATGCGATCCTGCAACGGGCCGGGAATGGAGTGCAGGGTGTTGGCCGTGGTGATGAAGAATATCTTGGACAGATCGTAGTCCAGATCAAGGTAGTGATCGCTGAAGGCGTAGTTCTGCTCCGGGTCCAGCACTTCCAGGAGCGCCGCGGACGGGTCGCCCCGAAAATCCGTGCTCATCTTGTCCACCTCGTCCAGGCAGAATACCGGGTTGTTGAATTTCACCCGGCGCAGGGACTGGATGATCTTGCCCGGCAGGGCTCCGATGTAGGTCCTTCGGTGGCCTCGGATTTCGGCCTCGTCCCGCACTCCGCCCAGGGAGATACGCACGAACTCCCGTCCCATGGCCCGGGCCACGGACTTGGCCAAAGAGGTCTTGCCCACGCCGGGAGGGCCGACCAGGCAGAGGATCGGACCCTTGATCTTTTCCACCAAGGTCTGCACGGCGAGGTATTCCAGAATCCGTTCCTTGGGTTTGTCCAGAGCGAAATGGTCTTCGTCCAGAATGGTCTGGGCGGCTTTGAGATCCAGGGAGGTGGGCTGAATGGCGTTCCAGGGCAGGCTCAGGATCCAGTCCACGTAGTTGCGGATCACGGTGAACTCGGCTGACTGCGACGGCATCTGTCGCAGCTTCTTGATCTCCTTGGCGCACTTTTCCCGGGCCTCGTCCGGCAGATCCAGGGCTTCGAGCTGCTTGGCGAGTTCGTCGAGTTCTTGGCCGGCCTCCTCCTCACCTCGGCCCATTTCTTTTTGAATGGCTTTGATTTGCTCGTTGAGATAGAAATCCCGGTGGTTGCGCTCCATCTGCTGCTTGACCCGACTTTTGACCTTTTTTTCCAGGGACGTCAGCTCGATGTCCTTGAGCAGCAACTCGTAGGCCATTTCCAGGCGAAGCTGGGGATTGGGCTGTTCCAGGGCCGCCTGTTTGTCCGCGAAGGGCGTCTTCAGGTGCGGCATCAGACTGTCCGCCAGTCGGCCCGGGGTATTCAAGGAATTGATGGCGGCCATGGTTTCCGGAGCCAGCCGTTTGTTGATCTTGGCATACTCCTGTAGGGACTCTTGCACCGCCCGGATCAGAGCAAGAGCTTCCGGGGTGGCCGTGTCCTTGCTGGTTACGCCGTGGGCCTGGACCATGGGATATCCCGGCTCGACCTCCTGAATGCCGAACTCCTTCGACCATGTGGCCCGGTAGAGCCCCTCGAACAGCACCTTGGTGGTTCCGTCCGGAAGACGCAGCAGCTGCAGAATTCGACTGACCGTCCCCAGGTCGTACAGGTCGTCAGGGGTGGGTTCCTCGGATTCGGGATGCTTTTGAGTGACCAGGTAGATGAGTTTGTCGAACTTGTTCAGGGAGCGTTCGATGGCCCGGATGGACGTCTCGCGCCCGACAAACAACGGCATGATGGACCGTGGGAAAATGACAACTTCCCGCAGGGTCATCAGGGGCAGACGGATTTCCGGCGCGACGACGATCTGTTCCTTTTTCTTTTCCGGCATGAGGCGATCCTTTGCAGAAGCACGCGGCCTTGCGATCTCAGGCGGTCTTGACTTCCTGTTCGTAAATCAACAGCGGTTCGGATTCGTTATCCACCACGGACTGGTTGACCACGCACTCCCTGACCCCGGTCATGGACGGCAGTCGGTAGGAAATGTCCAGCATGATGTTTTCCAGCACGTTGCGCAGCCCCCGGGCCCCGGTCTTGCGCTCGATGGCTTGGCGGGCGATGGCCCGCAAAGAGTCCTGGGTGAAACGCAGCCGGACGTTCTCCATTTCGAACATCTTCTGATACTGCTTGACCAGAGCGTTCTTGGGCTCGGTCAGAATCCGAACCAGATCGTCCTCCTTGAGATCCTTGAGCGAGGCCAGAATGGGCAGCCGCCCCACCAGTTCGGGGATGAAGCCGAACTTGATCAGGTCCATGGGTTGGACCTGATCAAGATAGGAGCAGGCGTCTTCGTTTTTGGGCGAGGTCAAGGCGGCTCCGAAGCCCATGCATTTGGATTGGGTGCGTTGCTGGATGATCCGCTCCAGGCCGATGAACGCCCCGCCCACGATGAACAGGATGTTGGAGGTGTTCATCCGGATGTATTCCTGCTGAGGATGCTTGCGCCCGCCTTTGGGGGGAATGTTGGCCTCCGTGCCCTCGATGATCTTCAGCAAGGCCTGCTGGACGCCTTCGCCGGAGACGTCCCGGGTGATGGAGGGACTGTCGGAACGGCGGGAGACCTTGTCGATCTCGTCAATGTAGATGATCCCCTTGGAGGCCGTTTCGATGTCGAAGTCCGCGTTCTGGAGCAGCTGCACCAGAATGTTTTCCACGTCCTCGCCCACGTACCCGGCTTCGGTCAGGGTGGTGGCGTCGGCGATGGCGAAAGGTACTTTAAGAATCCGGGCCAGGGTTTTGGCCAGCAAGGTTTTGCCCGACCCGGTGGGGCCCATCAGCAGGATGTTACTCTTGTCCAGCTCCACGCCGTCGGCCATCTGCGGGGCGTAGAAGACCCGCTTGTAATGGTTGTGCACGGCCACGGAGAGAATTTTCTTGGACTGCTCCTGTCCGATCACGAATTCGTCCAGCTTCTTGTGCAGCTCCTCCGGCGTCAGCAGCCGACCGTCCTGGACTTCCGTTTCCATGTCGTCCTGGTTGATGATCTCATCGCACAGGATGACGCATTCGTCGCATATGTACACGTCCGGCCCGGCGATCAGCCGGCGGACCTGGTCCTGACTCTTGCCGCAAAAGGAGCATCCCAGGCGCGGCTGATTGGTTTTTTTCTTGGCCATGTAAAACCTCTAAGATGAAGACTTCAATTGCGACCTGGAGGAGAGAATCTTGTCGATCAGCCCGTACTCCACCGCTTCCTGCGCGCTCATGAAATAGTCCCGCTCCGTGTCGTGACGAACCTTTTCCAAATCCGCGCCGGTGTGGGAAGCCAGTATCTCGCTGAGCCTTTCCTTCAAGCGGATGATCTCCCGGGCCTGGATATCGATGTCCGTGGCCTGCCCCTGAAAACCGCCCATGGGTTGGTGGATCAGGAGCCGGCTGTTGGGCAGGGCGTAACGCATTCCCTTGGCTCCGGCGGTGAGCAACAACGCGCCCATGCTGGCTGCCTGTCCGAGGCAAAGCGTGGCCACGGGGGCGGATATGTACTGCATGGTATCGTAGATGGCCAAACCGGCGGTGACGGAACCACCGGGGGAATTGATGTACATGTTGATTTCTTTTTCCGGATTCTCGGACTCCAGAAAAAGAAGCTGGGAGCAGACCAGATTGGCGACGTAATCGTCAATGGCCGTTCCCAGGATCAATATTCTGTCTTTGAGCAGACGCGAATACAGGTCGTAGGCCCGTTCCGTCCGCCCCGTGGTTTCGATGACGATGGGCACGCCCATAGGCATGATGTTTCCTCCTGGAGTTGAGTGGCCGCCAGCGAAGCCCGCGGCAAGCGAGAGGTCGCGGACCCGTGGAGAGGTGGGACGCGGTCGTTGTTAGGTGCTTCGAGTAGGTAGTAATCAAAACGACAAAGGCAAGTCCGCCGCCCAGGAAAGATTCCGGGGCGGCGGACTTGCCGACGTTCTTCACGACGTGGCGCGATGGGTCACGATGTTGCTTCGGTTTGGGATTTAGCGTTTTCAGAGTCGGATTCCTCGGACCGCTGAGGTTCGACTTCCGTGATCCGGGCTCTGGAGTAGATCAGTTCAATGGCCTTGTCCGCCAGGATGCGGTCGCTGATGGCCAGCATTAGGTTGTTCTGCTCGTGAAAATGCTTCAATCCCTGGGCGTCCTGGCCGGTCTGCTGGGCCATGTCCCGGAAGAAGGCATCGACTTCCATGGGGGAAACGCGCAGGTTCTCCTTGGTGGCCACGGCCAAGAGGAACAACTGGGATTTGACGAGGTCTTCCGCCTTGGACCGAAACTGTTCCCGGATTTCCTCCATGGGCTTGCCCAGGGCCTCGATGCGCTTGCCCATCCGTTCCAAACGATGCTGCATTTCTCCGACCATCCGGTCGATATGCTCAGTGACCATGGACTCGGGCAAGGCGAAATCCACCTGCGAGGTCAGGTTGTCCAGGAGCTTCTTTTGCGCGGCGGCTTTGTTCACGCGTTTTCGAGATTCGACGTACGACTTTTCGATGGCTTCGTGCAGCTGCTCCACGGAATCGAAATTGCCGGCTTTCTTCGCCAGTTCCGCGTCCACATCCGGGAGCTTCTTCTGTTTGATTTCCTGGAGTTTCACGTTCATGGTCACGGTCTTTCCGGCCAGCGCGTCGTTGAGGAAGTCCTCCGGAAAGGAGATATCCGATTCCGTGCCTTGGCCGGGACGGATGCCCTGGATCAGGGCCTCGAACTCCGGCAAGGCCTGTTCCTGACCCAACTCCAATTGAAAATTCTCGGCCTTGAAGTCGTCGAGGATTCTGCCGTCCAGGGAGGCGTAAAAATCCACGACCACCACGTCCCCGTCCTGGGCCGGACGATCCTCTTCCACGGGGACGATTTCCGCCATGTTCCGCCGAATCCGGTCCACGACCAACTGCGTGTCGCGCTCATTGGCCTGGGCTTTTTCCTCTTCCACGGCGACGTCTTCGTAGGGCGGCAATTCAAATTCGGGGGCCACTTCAAAGCTGATGGTGTATTCAAAGGGCTGATCCCTGACCAACTCCCCGGCATCCACGTCGATTCTCGAGAGCGGCTTGACCTGCATCTCGTTGATCACCTCGTTGATGTGACAGTTGATCAGGTCGTTGGCGGCCTCTTCGTAGATCTTCTTTTTGAACATGCCCTCGATGACGGACGAGGGCACCTTGCCCTTGCGGAAGCCCTTGATCACGGCGTCCTTGCGACACAGGGCTATGGCCACGGCCAAGGCCGAATTGACCTCTTCCGGGGGGGCGACGATTTTCACGGTACGTTTGACCGGTGTCGGCTCGAGCACTTCATGCTGCATATGAACGATTCCTCCTTGGAGTTGTTGACGAAAAAAGGCGACGCCGCTCGACCTGGCCGAAGCGGCGCAATCTCGTGAGCGACCCGCTCGTGGCGGAAAGGCCGCCGCATGGGGTTCGCTCAAGGTAAAAAGTGGGAAAGTATATCGCTTTTTTTAAAAAACCGCAATAAATGAGAAGGCCACCGGGCGGGGGGCGCATTGCGCGGTGCGACATGACCGAGTGAAGTGGTGCGAGAGGGGGGACTCGAACCCCCACGGACAAGCCGCCAGATCCTAAGTCTGGTGCGTCTACCAGTTCCGCCACCCTCGCGTATCATAAAGTACACAGATAAGATCTGTTTCCGAGCGGAAAGTAGTCAGGAGGAGGACGACGTGTCAACAGCGCGTGGTGCGGCGTCTCACGCGCACCCCAAGGTGTGTTTCTGACAGTGGACGACCTCGCCCAGGTATTCCAGCGCGCGCGCGCCTTCGTCGCCCATGTCCCGGCTGTACTGATTGACATACGTTCGGATATGTATCCGGAGCACTTCGTCGTCCAGTTCCTGAGCCAGGGCACGGACCAGGGGCCAGATGGAGTCCGGGGCGCGGGAGGCGTGATTCAGGCTGGCCTGAATTTGGGCCGTGATCCGGTCCAACGTCTCCGGCCTCAAGGTCCGCCGTCCGAGAATGCATCCCAGCGGCAGAGGCAGGCCGTCCGTTCGTTCGCCCCACCAACGACCGAGGTCCAGGATGCAGGACAAACCATACCGGTCCAACAGCAGGGCGCTTTCATGAATCAAAAGCCCGGCGTCCACCTCGCCGCGCAGCACCATGTCCACGATTTGGTCATAGCGCACCGGAATCAGATCCGCCGGTTCGCTCCAGGCTTGGCGCAACAGAGCCGCGGCGGTGGTCCCCAGGCCCGGGACGGCGATGGATCGCGGAGCGCCTGAAGGTGATGAAGAGAAGGCGGAGGTCACCAGCTTTGGCCCATGCACTTTGCTGAAAGCTCCTCCCGCCGGAAGCAGGACGTAATCGTCCAGCAGTTCCAAGGCCTGGGCCGCGGAAACCTTGATCACGTCGTATTCTTTTCGAACAGCGGCCTCATTGAGCACCTGCACATCCTCCCAGATGAACGACGTGGTCCGGTCCGGCAAAGGGGCGCACTGGCCGAGCACCCAAGCGCCGAAGATGAACGTGTCGTTGGGACACGGTGAAACGGCCACGGTCAGGGGCAAGGGCGGCGTGATCATTTCGGACATGGAGTTTCCTTGATATCGCCGAGCAGCGCGGATGCAACCAGGGCCAAGCGTTGCTTGGCCCTGTTCAGGTCCCAGTGTGCGGCATCCCTGGAACCCACCAGGTTGGAGATGGTTCGCGCCTGCACGAAGGGCATGCGAGCCAGAGAACAGGCCCAAGCCAGGGCGAATCCTTCCATGGTCTCGATGTCGCAGGCGTATCGGGTCCGCAGGGCCTCGGCCCGCTCCGACGTGCCGGACACTCCGGCCACCGTCAGGCCGACCGCCTTGGTCAAGCCGGAAATATCCAGTCCCATTTGCCGGGCACAACTTTCCGGCGTGAGCCGTAGGCGATCCCAGATCGGCTCGCCGTCCGCCTTGCCCTGGGCCAGCCCAATTCCTTTGGGGTCAACCCCGGAAGCGGTCAACAGGCCGTACTCCGGCCAGATTTCCTTTGTCACCACCACTGACGCTCCCAAAGGCAGCCGCTCCAGGGAAAAGGCCCCGGCCACGCCCAGATTCAGCACGCCGACAGGCTCAGACACGTCTTCCGGTGAAGCGGCCGACAATCGCCCCAGCAGACGCCCTAAGGCGATCCCGGCGTTCACCGGCCCTACTCCGGCAACCAGCAACACCAGTTCTTCCCAGGGTCGTCCCTGAAGTCCTCCTTGGGGCATGTTCAGTCGGCTCCAGGCATGCTCCACCGGTACGTATCGGGACAGACCCGGAAATGCGGCCCGCATCTCCATGACCGTGGCTGTGGCCACGATCAGAGTGCGTTTGGGGGCGAATGACGTGGATTGCATACAGGGCGACCAGTCGATGTCACGTTGCGTGGAATGGAGGGATCATGCCGTTCTGGACAAAGCCACAGAAGAAGCGATATCAACCGCGGATGACGTTTGACATGCAGCTGTTGTTGGCGGCCCTCGGCCTAGCCTTGATCATGGAAGGCATCCCCTATTTTCTCTGGTCCGAAAAAATGCCCGAGTATCTGCGATTTCTCTCCGAACGTCCGCCGTCCACACTGCGCAAAATGGGCTTGGCGGCGATCATTGCCGGTCTGGTCTTTTTGACCCTGGCCCGGAAAATTTTCTAGCCCTCATGCCCTGTCCCGGTTTTTTCGGCGATATGCAACTGTACGATCCCGAAAGTCATGGGCATGGAGTAGGCCCGGGCAAACCCAGCCTGAAGCAGTTCCTCGCACAATGTTCCGGCGTCTGGAAACTCTTGGATCGATTCGGCAAGGTAGCGGTAGGCCTGGGGGTCACCGGAGAATATCCGCCCGACCAGGGGCAGGACGCGGTGCAGGTAGAGGTTGTAGAATCCGCGCAGGATTTTTTGGCGGCCCGCCCCGAACTCCAGAATGCAGAACCGTCCTCCCGGCGTGAGCACCCGGAGCACTTCCCGATACGCCGCCTCCCTGGGGCGAATGTTGCGAATCCCGAAGGCAATGGTCACGCAGTCCACGCATTCGTCCCGGGCGGGCAGAGCCCGCCCATCCGCCACCACCGGTTGGATACGTGGACGTGAAGGGATGCCTCTTTCTTCTCCCTTACCGCGAATCTTGCGCTGTCCGCGGCGCAGCATCGGCTCGGAGAAATCCATGGCTACGACGTCCACGTCCGGCATATGGCGGATGATTTCCCGGGACACGTCCAGGGTGCCGGCGGCCAAATCCAAGACCCTGTTGGTCCGGTGAACGCGGACACAGCGTCTCAGACGCTTGCGCCAGACGACGTCGCACCCCAGGCTCAGGAAGTGATTTAGGAAGTCGTACCAGGGGGCGATGCGACCGAACAGGCCGATGACGCGGCGTCCATGATCCTTGTGGTCGTCCTTGTGGTCCGGGTTCATGCCGTTGCCGCCATGGACGTCACTTTGCCGCCTCCGGGTCGTTTTCGCCTTCCGGCGTCCCGTTCCCGTCCTCGTCGCGGATAGTGCCGAGAACGGAGCGGTAAATGTCTCCGAACAACTCCGGAAAAGTGTTCGGAGAAATCCGGTTCGTTTCGATGAACTTGACCACGATTTCCTTGGTCACCTGCAGGGCCTGCTTTTGCGTCTGATCCATTCTCGCGACCTCCAAGGCAAAGAAAAAACCCGCCCTGGGGAAATGGTCTTGACCACCATGATCAATGACCGGGCGGGAAAAAAACGGAAAAACCGGGCGGCCCTCCCGTTTTTTAACTATTGTTCAGCCTCTTACTCTTCTTGGCTCATGGCCTGGATTTCCTCGCGGATGATCCGCGCGGCGGCCAGGGACACTGCCTTGTCCATTTCGTCCGTCAGTTCTCTTCGCAGTTCTTCTCGCAGTGCTTCCAGACGCTCGTCCAGCAGCGCGGCCAGTTCATCCCGCCATCCATCCGAGAACGCGGCGATGCCCGCTTCTTGCCCGTCGGTTGGGGTTGCTTCCCGGTCCTGACGCAGAACTTGCCATTCCCCCTGTAACGCCTTGAACTTGTCTTGGAGCTTGGTCCAGTAGTTCAAAGAGTTTTCCAGATCCTTGGCCAGGGTGTTCTTCTGTCCGTCCCAGTCCTCGCGCATGCTCCCCATTTCTTGACGGACCGTGTCCAAAAGGCGCGCTTCGAGATGTTCTTCCCGCTCCTGAAGCATGGGAGTGAGTGATTCGTCCAGATTGCCCTCCGTAGCGGAGTCGGCAACCCGGTTCTGGGCTATTTCCTCAATCCGCTCCCTGAGCGTGTCCAGTCCCGCGGCCAGTTCGGCGATTCGCGGGTCTTCGGGTTGCTCACCGTCGTCTTGTTTCAATTCATCAAAAGAGAATGCAACCTGCTGTTCGATGTCTTCCCGAATGGACGCTTTGAGTTCTTCCAGTCGTCCTTGCAGGCTTACTCCAATACGCTCTTCAAGGCGCTCTTCAAGGCGATCTCTCAAGCGCTGTTCCACGTCAGCGGACATGGACTCGGATAGCTTGGCCAGTTCAGCGTCGACAATCTTGGCGGCGGCGGTCTCCACCTGTTCGGTCACGCCGTCCAGCGCCTGCTGCACGGTGTCCACCCGTGACCCGACACGTTCGTCTATTCGCTGGTCCACCAGGGTCAGCAGGTCATCAATGTCGGGCTGGGGCGGCTCCTGTTGCTCGATGGCGGAAAGGCGGGATTTCATGGCTTGTAACGCTTCAGCCTGGGACTCGCTGACCCGCGCCAGGGCCGGAGAGGCCGCGATCCGTTCATCCACCTGGGTCAGCAGGCCATCAAGATCAGGCTCAGGCACGACAACCTGGGGAGGCTCCTGGTTTTCCAAAGCGGCCAAACGATCTTCCAGTTCTTGGATGCGTTGCAAGAAAGACTCCGGCAGGGCGGCCTGGGCTGGAACCTCCCCGACCTCTTGTCCGGGGAAGGCATCCACATCCGTCGCCTGCTGGACAGGAGCGGGATCATCTTGCGCAGAGAAGGTTAAATCAGGCACGGTTTCTTCAGGCACGCTGGAAATGACGTCCGGTGTTTCCTCGGTCTCGCCCCGGGCCGCTTCCTGAACGGTATCCTGAGCAGGTTCCGGTTCCAACTTGGATTCCAGCACGTTTTCAAGATCCGCTACAAGATCCATTTCTGGAGCAACGTTCATGTCAGCGGAGATATCCGCCAAAAGATCCGAAGGAGCGTCCGTCGCGACATCATTCGTTTCGGGTTTGGGCTCGTCCAGACCGAGACCGTCCAGTTCCGCCAACCAGTCCGGTTCATCCGCCGATTGCGGCGTGACCTCGGTGGTCGCATCCGGTCCGGGCTCGATATCCTGATTCGACGGGGCCTCCTCACCGAATAATTTGTCGAAATCCTCCGCGAAATCCAGGGCCGAGTCATCACCGGCACCCGTACCTTCCACAAGATCTGAAGCCTCCGGGGCTTTGTCGCCCTGATCCTCGAACAGGCCGTCCAGGTTCAGCATATCCGAGTCCGCCTCCCCCTCCTTGCCTGACGCGTTCCCTTGTCCATCACGCTCGGGTGGACCGAGGTCCGCGAAAATCTGGTCGATTTCCTTTTCCAGGTCCAGGTCATCCAGCGTTTCGTCCGTCGGGGCGGAAGACTTCGCGGTCTTGAGGTTCGGCGTTTCGGGGTGACCCTCTTCAACGATGTCGGTCAGGTCGATAATATCATCTTTGGCGGCACTGGGCATGGTCCCTTCCTTGGCATAAGTGACGGTCGTTTCGTCTCGGACAGCGTCTGCATAAACCATGAGCACCCCAAAAAACAAGAGGGACCGCGGCTGACCGCGGCCCCTCTTGAATTGCGGAAGCCGTCAGGGAAAGCGATTAGTCCCTGGGGTGACAACCGGTGCAGGCCACTGGACCGGTCGGCAGTTCCTGCTGACGCAGGTCGCGGTGACAAGTGATGCACTGATCGTGATAGGCCTTTTCGAAGTAGCGAATGTCTCTGCGCTCTTCGGGCGTCTCCGGATTGATCAGGTCGTGGCAACCGGCGTCCATACAGCCTTCACTGACGTCCCCGGTGTGGTGACAGTGGTAGCAATCAATGTCCCCGTGCACGGAGTGAGCGAAGGGAATGGACTGTTGCTTCGGCTCATAGTCCCCGCCGGGCTTGGGGATCATGTAGTCGTCGCCAGGTGCGTCGGCGGCGTTCAGGTTCGGCAGAACAAATGCGAAGACCAAAGCAACCGCGGTCAAAATCGAAATGATAGACTTTTTCATCGTGATTCACCTCCTTTTTCATGGGATTGTGTAAAAAAGAACTTGCCTGGAAGCATTATGGCAGGACTCCGGATGAAGTCAAGGTGGAAACCCGGCGACGCGTGATCTTTCCTTGCCACGTCGCTTGAAGCGACTTTCGTCACACGGTCGGGCCCGTCAAAACATCCCACTGCTTCGATCACAGAACGCTGGTAGTGCGCATCCCCTGGAGCAGGTTGCGCCCAGTTTGCGAGGCGGCCGCCTCGTTCAGGGCCGTCTCCCCGCCCAAGATCACCACCCGGCCTTGCTCACTGAAGGCGTCCAGGACGTCGGCCACGGCCCGGAAATCCGCGGCGGAGCAATCCAGAATCTCTTCGCGAACCCGTTGGCGGAATGCGTCGTCCTGGTTGGTCAGGAAGCGGCGCAGGGAGACGTGGCCCTTGGCGTCCGGCAACAGGTGAGCGTCCAGGTCGCCGATGGCCCCGACCACGGCCTTGTTCAACTCGTCTTCGCCGATGGGGCTCGCGCGAAGATAGTCGGCCGTGGCGTCGAAGGCCCCCAAGGTTTTAACGATATGCGGGTCCCGATAGGAAACCATGGTCAGCCCGCGGCTCAATGCGTCGAAAATGCAGAACGCGCCGTAAGCCCCGCCCTTGACCCGAATCTGGTCCCAGAGCCACGCGGTGCGCAGGTACCGGGTCACGACCATCAGTGCGCCCAAGGAACAAGGCAGATTCTTCGGGGCCTTCGCTCCCTTTCCCACGTAGTTCACCGGCGCGGGGATGGTCAGGGCCTCGCCCTCACCAAGGGGCGGCAGTTCCCAGGTCGAAGCGTGGGAGGAAGCGGAGGAAGTAACGGGCAGCCCGGCCAGGAAGTGTTTGAGCTTCGGTTCCATGGCGGTGAAAAGCTCCTGCTCCGTAGTCACGTTGACCACCATCGAGGCCCTGTCCAACAGACGGACCAAAACGGATCGCATCTGGTCTTGGACCCGTTCCCAGTTGTTTTCGACTTCCTGGATCAACTCCCGGAGAAAGAACAGATAGGAAATGCCGTTCATCCGTTCCCCGGCCAGGTCCGCGAGGGAAAAGCCGGCGCGCAGTCGGGTGTTGACCAGGGTATGGCCGCGAGGGATGAGCATCCGTTCAAACCCGGCCTTCTCTTCCAGGAGGAGCTGGGTGAAGCGGCGACGGTCATCCAGGGCCGGCGCGAGCAGCAGGTCGGTGAAAATGGCCAGCAGTTCATCCACCCCGTGATCCATGGCCTTGCCTCGCAGAAAAAGCCAAGCCGCTGGATCATCGTCGTCCGCGTCGCGTATCGACGACGTGAACAACTCCGGCCATATCCCTCCGGTTTTGCGACTGATCCGTGTGGCCAGGGCGGCGTAATCTTCCTTTTCCGTGCCGATCTCCACCAGAACCTTGCCCAGCAGGGCGGCGTAGGGCAGATCTTCCAGCGGCAGGCGGCGCAGGTCCAGTCCCAGTTCCATATGGACGATGCGCGTGGTGAACTGGTCGTGAAACAGGACGCGGCAGCCGTCCCCGTCCAGGACCGTTCTGGGAATATGTTTGCCGGACCGGTCCAGGTCGGCCCGGGTCAGCCCCGGGATGGTCGCCAAGTTTTCCGGCGAATCCGGGGTTTCCTGCCAAGCCTTGAGTTTCTCCGTCCGCCGCCGAACAGCCTCCAAACCCTCCCCGTCCAGGTCAGTCCGGGCCTCGGCCAGCCGGGCTTCCTCGTCTCGTCGCATCTTTTCGCCCAGTTCGGGGTCCGGAGCCAGGAGCACGATACCGTGGTGCGGGTTGTCCAGCAACCGGGCCTGGATCATGGTCTCGAAGACGCGCTTTCCGGACAGGAGATCCTTCTTCAGCCGCTTCAGATCTTCCTCAAAAGCCAGCCCTTCCAGGGGGTCGGCGTCGTGCAGCCAGAGTATCAAGGCCTGAAGCATGACCGCCAGGCCGCGGGGAAAGCGTCCGCTGTTGCGCTCGCGCAACCGAAACTCCACGCTGTTCAGGGCCGCCTCGATCAGGTCCGTGGGGACGCCGTCGCGAACCAGCCTTTCCAGTGTCTCCCGGATCAAGCTCTCCACCCGGTCGGCGGCTTCCACCCGCATCCCCCGCAGCCCCGTGGAAAAATAGAGCTGGCGAAGCTCCGCCTCCAGGCCGACCCCGGCTAGATCGTCGCCCAGGCTGGAGTCGATCAGCGCCTTGCGCAAGGGCGAGGAGGGCATCTCCACCAGCAGGTATTCCAGGATCTGCCAGGCCAAAGCGTCACGGACGTCCAGGGCGTCTCCCACCACCCAATTCAGGGTAAGCATGGCCTGACCGGCGTTCTTTTCACCGGCGCTGACCGGATATCCCCGTGTTTGGCGGGTCGGCGAGGCAAAAGGGGCTTGACTCTGAACGTGGGAATCCACCTCCAAACGGTCGAATTCGCGCAAGGCTTCGCTGACCAGGGCCAGCCGCTGCTCTGGATCATCATCGCCGGAAAAATAAATGAACGCGTTAGAAGGGTGGTAGTAGCGCTCATGGAAGTCGAGAAACTGGTCGAAGGTTAGCTTTGGAATGCGCTCCGGATTTCCGCCGGAATCCAGTCCGTAGGTGGTGTCCGGAAAAAGCGACTGCTGGGAGTATTCGGACAGCAGGCCGTCGGGGGAGGCGTAGGCACCCTTCATTTCGTTGTAGACCACTCCCTGGATGGACAAAGTCCCGTTCGCGTCCATCTCGTAATGCCAGCCTTCCTGGCCGAAGACCTCCGGGGTCAGACGGGGATGAAAGACGGCGTCCAGATACACGTCGATCAGATTGTAAAAATCCTTGATGTTTTGGCTGGCCACGGGATAACAGGTTTTGTCCGGATAGGTGAAGGCGTTCAAGAATGTTTGCAGCGAGCCCTTGAGCAGCTCGACGAACGGTTCCTTCACGGGGTATTTACGCGACCCGCACAACACGGAATGCTCCAGGATATGCGCCACCCCGGTGGAGTCGGCCGGCGGCGTCCGAAAACTGATCCCGAAAACCTTGTTCTCGTCATCGTTGACCAGGGAGAGCAGCCTCGCCCCTGTTCGGTCGTGGCGATACAGAAAGGCCCGGGCCTGAAGTTCGGTGATGAAGGTTTCCTTGAGCAACGTGAAATCGTGGGACATGATCCTTGTTCTCCCTGGCGTGCTATGGATTGACGACGGACAAAAAGACTGTCCGAAAGTAAGGATTCGAAATCATGAAAGAGAAAATATCAATCAACGAAGTGAGTTCGGCGACCCGGTTTATTGACATTGACAGCCAACGGAGGTCAAGGTATCGCCTTGTAACTTTTATCACAAGGAGGATTGTGGCGTGAATATTTTGATGTTTGGTCCCAACGGCAGTGGAAAGGGTACCCAGGGGTCCCTGATCAAATCGAAGTACAATCTGGCTCACATCGAATCCGGCGGCATTTTCCGGGAGCACATCGGAAAGGGCACGGACCTGGGCAAGAAGGCTAAGGAGTACATCGACCGCGGCGACCTGGTCCCGGACGACGTGACCATCCCCATGGTCCTGGAGACCCTGAAGACCCAGGGTAAGGACGGCTGGCTGCTGGACGGCTTTCCCCGGAACATGGTTCAGGCTCAGAAACTCTGGGAAGCCCTGCAACAGGCCGGTATGAAGCTGGAGTACGTCGTGGAGATTCTGCTCCCACGTGAAACGGCCAAGAACCGGATCATGGGCCGCCGCCTCTGTGTCAACGATCCCAATCACCCCAACAACATCTTCATCGACGCCATCAAGCCCAACGGCGACAAGTGTCGCGTCTGCGGCGGCGACCTGAAAACCCGGGCCGACGACCAGGACGAAGCCGCCATCAGCAAACGGCACGACATCTACTACGACACCACCACCGGCACCCTGGCCGCGTCTTATTTTTATAAGGACTTGGCCGCCAAGGGGCAGACCAACTACATTGAACTCAATGGCGAAGGCAGCATTGATTCCATCAAGGAAACGCTGCTGTCCAAGCTGCCTTAGCCCGATCTCGCCGTCGGCCTTCGTCCGTTGCGGAGCGGGGCCGACGGCGAGAAGAAGAAGGCCATGCTCCGCATCGGACGGATCGACTACCTGAACGTTTGGCCCCTGTTTCAGGGGCTTCAGCAGCGCCTGGATGCAGAAACGCAGGCCCTGACCCGGATCGTGGCCGGACATCCCGCGGACCTGAACAAGGCTCTGGCGGAAGCAGAGCTGGACGTCGCCCCCTCTTCCTCTTTCGAATACTTGTCCCGGGCGGACAGATACACGTTGTTGCCCGACCTGAGCATCAGTTCCGACGGACCGGTCCGTAGCGTCCTGCTGGCCTGCCCGTTCCCGGTTTCGGAAATGCCGAGGCGTTTGGCTTCCGGGCTTCGGGTGGGGCTCTCCTCCGCGTCGGCCAGTTCCACGGCGTTGCTGCGGGTTTTATGGCGGTTTCACTGGAAATGGCCGGAGCCGGAATGGGTCGAACGGCGGCCCGGCCAAGAACTGGACAAGGGCATGCCGTTTCTGGAAATAGGCGACTTCGCCTTGCGGCTGCATTGCGATCCGCCGCGAGGATGGCATTTGGTCGACCTTGGGCAGGCGTGGCGAGAGTTCACGAACCTACCGTTTGTTTTCGGAGTCTGGATGGTTCGACGTAATCTGCCCCCCCGTGTTGGTCATCTTTTGACGTGTGCCGCCGAGGCACTCTACACGGCGTCGCGAGAATTTCGGGATGATCCCTTTCCGCTGGCCGCCCGTCTGGAACGGCCGGACTGGCTGACCATGAAAAGCTTGCAGGATTATTGGCAGTGCATCCGCTATGCGTTCGGCCCCAGAGAGCAGGCCGGTCTGGTGTTGTTCGGCGATTTCGCCCGCCGCATGGGCATGATTCCCGCGGTCCCCGGATTGACCTGGAGCCGCCCGAGCAAAAGAGATTTCGCCCTGGCTGCTTGATAAACGACCAATTTTTGAGTACTGAGCGCAAAACGGTTGCGGACCCCGTCTCATCAACAATGGAATAAGGAGGATTCTCAATGAGTGCCGCGGAACATCAAGCCGCTTCTACAGCCGAAGCCCCCAAGGCCGGTTACAAACCTATCGACGAAGAAGCTTTCGAAATGAAGACCGGTAGCGATTTGGGCAAGGCCGCCCTGTTCGTCGCCCTTTTGGCCGTCGTCCTGATGGTCATCCTCTATTTCTCCCAGCAACAGAACATCACCGGCGTGGCCAACAAGCTGGATGAAGTTCAAGGCGTGAAGCAGGAATTGGTCGCTGTTCAGGGCCAGATGGCCGACCTGGAAGGCGAAATGGAAGCCCTGGTTGAAAGTCTGAAGGACCTGCCCAAGGAAGCCAAGCGCGTGGTCCTCTCCAGCATGCTCACCGAGTCCGCGAACAAGATCAACTACCTGAGCACCCAGGTGGAAACGCAGGCTCAACAGTCCAAGCTGCAAGAGATTCAGAAAATGCTTGAGGAAGTCCAAGCCGAACTGTAATCCACCGCTTCGGTGCGGTCATCCCGATGAGCGTCGGCTCGCTTCCGGGAATAGACGAAAGAAAACCGGCGAGTCGCAATCTCACCGATTGTGACTCGTCGGCTTTTTGAATACTACAACACCACCAACAACGCCGACGTAGCTCAGTTGGTAGAGCAGCTGATTCGTAATCAGCAGGCCAGGAGTTCAAATCTCCTCGTCGGCTCCAGAGAAAATTAAGGGTTTACGGTGAAAATCGTAAGCCCTTTTCTATTTCCACCTCGCCCCTTCCCATATCTTGCTCTTGCAGTAGGGACCAGTCCGGCCCTGTGTCCCGATCCGCGACATCTTTGTCAGTCTTCACAATGCCCCCCACGTATCGCGGGTGGAACGACCCTCTGTCGTCCTCCTCAGCGCTCTTGCGAAGCGGAATTGTTGATCAGGCGCGAGGGTAAATTGACACTCCTTGTTTCTATTGGATATGTATCCACTATGATATCCGCCCGACAGACGAGTTGTTGAGTGCGGAGTAAACTTTAAACGGAGGTGTTTGAGCATGAAAAGATTGTTTGGATGCGTCGTGGTTGCGCTGTTTCTGACTTGCGGTCTTCTTTCAGGCCCGGCGGCGGCTAAAAAGCTTGTTGTTGCCGTGGATACGGCCTTTGTTCCCTTCGAATTTCGTGATCCGAAAACAGGTGAGTACACCGGGTTCGACATTGACCTTTGGGCCGCCATCGCCGAGGTGCTCGGTGTGGAATATGAACTGCAGCCAATGGATTTCTCGGGGATCGTTCCGGCCCTGCAAACCGGGAGCATTGACGCGGCCTTGGCTGGAATCACCATCACCTCCGCGCGTGAAAAGGTCGTGGATTTTTCACATCCCTACTACGATAGCGGATTGACTCTGATGGTGCTTGCCGACAATGAGGAAATCAAGGGGCCGGAGGACGTGGCCGGGAAGCGCATCGCGGTGCGCACCGGAACCACCAGCGACAATCACGCCCCGTCCCTGAACCCGTCGGAGATCATCAAGTTTCCCAACATCGAGCAGGCCTACATGGAGCTGCGGGCTGGTCGCGTGGACGTGGCCATGCACGACACACCCAACGTATTGTACTACATCCAAACCGCGGGAGAGGGCGCGGTCAAGGCCGTGGGGCCCAGGATGCAGGCTCAATCCTACGGAATAGGCTTCCCTTTGGGCAGCAAGCTGCGCAACGACGTCAACGTGGCATTTCTGGAACTGGTGGAAAGCGGACGTTATGCGGAAATCTATCGGAAATGGTTCGGCCAGGATCCCAGCCCTCGGTAATCGATTGGCACGCTGATAAGGGGCGCGATTCCATTCCGGAACCGCCCCCTTTTGCGCGGACCTCGCCATCACTTTGATCCTCCCTGATGGGCTCTACAGCGCCTGCCGAAATCTTTAACCAGCGGGAAGCATTCAATGGAATTTCAATACGACGTGGTCCTCAACTCCATGCCTCAGTTGATGAAGGGCGTGAAGCTGACAATCGAGATCACATTTTATGGCTTGATCGGGGGGACCCTGCTCGGGGTGCTCATCGGCCTGTTGCAGGCTTACAAGGTTCCGGTGTTGAACTGGATCGCCTTCACCTACGTGGCATTTATCCGCGGAACGCCCATCGTGGTTCAGGCCATGTTCGTCTATTTCGCCCTGCCTCTGGCCCTGGGAATCCGCATGAACGCCTTGAACGCGGCGATCATGGTGCTTTCCGTCAACGCCGGAGCCTATATTGCGGAGATCGTTCGCGGGGCCGTGCTCTCCATCAACAAGGGCTTGGTGGACGCCGGCCTTGCACTGGGGCTGTCCAGGCTGCAAGTCATCACGTCCGTGGTCGGTCCTTTAGCCTTCCGACGAATGATTCCTCCGTTGGGCAACCAGTTCATCATCAGTCTCAAGGACACCTCTTTATTCATCGTCATCGGCGTGGGCGAACTGACCCGGCAGGGGCAGGAGATCATGGCCTCCACCTTTCGGGCCTTGGAAGTATGGACCGCGGTGGCCATCCTGTACATGGTGATGACGACAATCTTGGCGCTGTCCCTACGCCTGCTGGAACGAAGGATGAAAATCCTATGAGCATGGTCGAATGCAGGAAGGTCTGCAAAAGTTTCGGCAAGGTGACGGTATTGCGGGACATCGACCTGACCATCGATCAAGGTGAAGTGGTGGTGGTCATCGGTCCTTCGGGCTCGGGCAAATCCACCTTGCTGCGCTGCATCAACGTGTTGGAAAAGATCACCTCCGGAGAACTGCTGGTGGACGGCAAAAGCGTCGCGGATTCCAGGACCGACGTTCGGTTGATCCGGCTGGAGGCGGGCATGGTCTTTCAGCAGTTCAATCTTTTTCCTCAGATGACGGCCATGGAAAACGTGGCTTTCGGACCGCGCAAGGTGCGCGGCTTGTCTCGAGCCGAAGCTCGGGAACTAGCCGCCGAATTGTTGCGCAAAGTGGGCCTGGAGGAACGTGGCAACCACTATCCGTCGCAGCTTTCGGGCGGACAGCAGCAACGCGTGGCCATTGCCCGCGCATTGGCGGTGAAGCCCAAGCTGATGCTTTTTGACGAACCCACCTCGGCTCTGGATCCGGAATTAAAAGGAGAGGTGCTCGCCGTGATGCGCTCTCTGGCCGAGGAGGGCATGACCATGGTCATCGTTTCCCACGAAATGAATTTCGCCGTCAACGTAGGCACCCGACTCATCTTTATGGACGAAGGCCGGATCATCCACGACGGGCCGCCCAAGGTTCTGTACGAGGCCCCTCCCTCGGAACGATTACGGGACTTTTTGCGACATATTCAGTAAGTTGCCAAGTCTCCAAATGGTCAAAAACCACGGATTCAGCTGGTTTGTCGAAACTTTCCGCGGTGCGTCAACCCGTGCCTGGCAGCAAGTTCGCCAAAGGATAGGTTTGGGAATAGAGGATGTCGCCGATCCGACTGACGATTTCTATGCGCATGGCGGACATCTCGCCGATGGAATAACCCGCCGGCAGGAGCAGTGGTGAGTGGACTTCACGGAAAAATTGAATCCTGAACCGCAAGGCGCGCTGACCTCCTTCAGCCTGGACGACTTGGTCATTCCTGGCAATAAAAGAGACCACGATCCGGCCGGCAATGGTCGTGCCGGAACGGTTGTGCAGATCGAAGCGGAGTTCCATGTTGTCGTCACCCAGGGATAACTGGACATTGTCCGCTTCGGCCAGATGGGTGGCAGGCCCGTCGGGCATCTTTGGCTCAGGAGAGGAAGCCTCGACCGTCCCGTCCGGCTCATGGCCCTCGGCCAGTTCGTGATCCGGAGAGCTGATATCACCTGCGGCAATGGGCTTCGCCACCGAGTGCGCCGGGTTTTGATTGAGGAAAGAATCGGCAACCGTATCCCGGAGTTCTCGGCTTTCCGCCGATTCTATATCCGAGGCGACGTATTTCAACTCGGAGGTCGGAATGGAGGACGAGAATCCGTCGCTTACGGGGGGGAGTAGGGCAGACAGCAAGCCGATGTCCATTCCCACGTCGTTGATTCTGGCGGGTGTAGGCAGGCGCAAGGTATCCCTGGCTTGGTGCTGATCGTAATCGAGGAAAATCTGTTCGAACATCAAGAGACGGTCCAGTCTGGGCTGCATGTCCGAGATTTTGGATTGCATAACGTGATTCTCGGAGGAAATCCGGGTAAGCTTGTTCCAGAAGAAGAAACTCCCGAAAAGTCCTGTTCCGGATGTCAGAAACAACGCCAGGATGGCGTACAGACCGATTCTGAGCCAGGCCGTCCGGACGCGGCATCGCCATGTCCACCCATCGTCGTGCATCAGGATTACATTCAAGCCTTTACTCATACCAGCCTCCACAAGGATCTCGAAAATCGTTACTTTGGAGCGTAGGTTTGGGGCAATGGGCATCCCTCTGTGTTATTGAGGGGGAGCGCGCGCGTGCATTTGAACTTATGGCCCGGATCGCCAGAAGGACGGGAAGGTTCATGATCTGGCGATCCGGGCTCCTTGCGTGCAATAACCGGGGCTGGCGGGCTTAGAAGGAATGAGGGCATGGGCAGTGCCCGGCGCGGGTGGACGGAGAGAGCAGGGAGGAGAAGATGCGCATTCGTTCTTAAGCGCCCGAGTTTCCCGGCTATGCTTACCTTACACATAACCATTATATCGCGGCGTTGTCTGTCAGCCTTGAGGTTGATTTTTTCTGTAAGCCAGGCCTACAAAAGCTCTGTCCTGTAGACCTCTTGGCAGTCCGTTGAAGAACTCCCAATTGCTGCGTTGCCGCAAAAAGTTCAAACTCTCGCGGATGAATAAATACGCTTCGACCTTGAACTTTTCTTGCTCCTTGCACTTGGGGTTTTTGAACGGACTGCCGGATAAGAATTTTTCAACAATCAGCTAATCCTCTTCAGGAAGGAGAAGCCGCATGACGCCTCGGAACATCTACGTCGTGGACGACCATCCCCTGATTCGCAAGGGCCTGTGCCATGCCATCAACGCCGAAGCTGATCTTCGTGTTTGTGGCGAGTCTGCTTCGTGCCGGGAAACGTTGCATGACCTGCAAACCCAGACACCGGATGTGCTGGTTTTGGACCTGAGCCTCTCCGATGGCAATGGGTGGCGGCTTATGCAGCAGCTTCGCGCTCAGGGTAATCTGCCCCCGACGCTGATTCTTTCCGTATGCGATGAGGAAATTTATGCTAAGCGTCTGCTTCAGGACGGTGCCCGCGGCTACTTGATGAAAGACGAACCCATTCCCGCTGTTCTGGCCGCGATCCGGAAAATTCTCGCCGGCCACCTTGCGTTCAGCGACCACATGGTCGCCCGAATGCTGCAACCTGAAAACGCCCCATCAGTTCAGCTCATGGATCATCTCAGCAACCGAGAACTGCAGGTCTATGGCCTGCTGGGCCAGGAAATGGGCAATAAAGCCATTGCCGCGCGGCTGGGCATTAGTCCCAAAACCATCGGCACCTACAAATCGAGACTTAGGGTAAAACTTGACCTGCGCACGACGCACGATCTCTTGGAACATGCCCGTGGCGGATATTTGGGTGACCAGGTTTGATCAGGAACGCGAACCTTGTCGGGAGCCGGTTGGCGCTACCTCTCCTCGCTGCTTGATAGCGATGAAAGGAGCTTCCTTGGTTCAGCCGTCCGCGTCTGGCCTGACGATGGTCACGGTCAGGTCTTTGTTGTGGAGGACAAGATCTGGAGAATGCGCGGGATGGGGTAGATCCCCGTTGCGGTAGTGGAAGACGATGCGCAGATAGCCGTCGTGTTCACCGAGAACAACTTGGCGGATGAACCCGTTGGATATGGCATTGTTGAAACGGGCCGTGTTGCGCCATTCTCCCGGAATATCCACGACCCATCGGGCCGGTTCGCCGATAAAAAAGTATTTTGGCTTGGGTACGGGGCGGTCGGCACGGAAAACGGCTTGAAAGCCTTTTTCGACCGGGCTGAAGGAGTGGGACAGGAGCCTACCCGGCCCGTTCGGCTGGGCTGGCGGTGGCGAAGGGACCGGAAGATCCGGAAGGGTGGCGGTTGTTGGAGGAGGTTGAACCGGGGATCGAAAGACCGGGGATGCGTCGGGTCGGACTGTTGTTGCTTGCCCGGTTAAGTCTATAGTTGCGTTGTGCTCGGATTCAGAGATGTCGCTTTTATCTCCCCAGCGGGTAATGAGTCGCTGGACTTCGTCCTTCAGCGTCACCTGACTTTCCGGATTGAACAGCGCGACGACCAGTCCCACGTCCCGGCCCACGGCCAGGGAAAAGAAGGTCATGGCGCAGAAGGCGAAGGCGATCAGCATCAGCCAGGGCGCTCGGGACGAATGCAGGACGCTCATTGTCCACCTCCCGCCGGAGGCGCGGCCAGTTCGGTCGGATCAGCCGGAGCCCCGGGTTGGCGAGCCGGAGGTGAGGACGCTCCATTGCCCGCGGGCGGCTTCGCGGCCGCGGGAGGAGCCTGGGGAGAGGCCTGAGAAGAGGTAAGGGGAGAAGCTTGAGGCGCGGGCTGGCTCACGGAGCCCGTCCCGGCCTGTCCGGTCCCGGCCACGGCCTCCGGACGCAGCCCGCCGGCCCCGAGACCGGCGTAGCAGTAGGCGGGCTGATTGGGCACCCGCAAGGGCGGCAGGTCCTGGATGGCCAGGATCGGGTCCACGTTGCGCATGGTGTAGTTGACCTGTATCCGGCTTACGCCCAGCCCTTCCAGGATGCTTTTCTGCTGGGGAAAGTCGTCCGGAGCGTAAACCTTGCGACCGGCCCGGAAATCGCGCAGAAAATCCCGGAACCCCCACTCTCCTGCCCAGGTTTGGGACAAGGTGGCTTCGCGGAAGTAGATCCGCAGGTTCACGTCGTCGCAGGTGGCTGGTTCCCAAGCAAAATCCAGCGAGTTCGGGAAGTTGAAGTTCTCCAAAGTCTGGGGCTGGGCCGCGCATTGCAGAGTCAGCGTGGTCTGGTAGGGCTCGCTTTTGGCTTCCGCGTTCACGTTGGTGGGCAAGGTGGTGACGGGCACGATGTACTTGGGCTGGAGTTGTTGCCGACGCACCGAGCCCTGATCCAGAAATGTCAGGAAGCCCTGACGGAACGGGAAGGGGATATCCAGCCACGTAGCAGGTTCCCAGCCGTCCTGGGTCCGCCGCAGATAGGGCTTGGCCGGTCCGGTCAGGAACGGGGGGACCACGCCTTGATCTCCAAAAAGGGTGGTCCAGAGTTCCCGTGAGGGGATGTTCGCGGTCTCGGCCAGAACCTGGGACTCCCAAAGGTCGTTCACGGCGCAGGCCGTCTCGTAGGTGATCATGGTGACCAAAAACAGCAATGGGCCTTCCACGAACCTCCAGAAGTCCCTCCAACCGGCGGCCTGGCCTTTGACCAGCAGGTGCGAGATGGTGTTCACCGCCGCCAAGGCGATATCTTCGGCTGACTGGGCGTCGCCGACCATTCCGTAATCCTGGGAAGCATAACGGTAGGCCGCGTCCATGGACGTTGTGACCTTCTGGAGGGCCTTGAGCTGCTCCATGTACGTCTGGAAATGCTCCACCGCCGCGAGACTGTCCTCCAGGTTGAACACCCGGGCCTCGAGTTGCTTGAGTTTTTCAGAAATACGCGTATCCAGGCTGGCCCCCAACTGCTTGGCCCGATAGTTTTCGATCAGGAAATCAAACTCCCGGAAAAACCGGTTGATCGGGGCGGGGTCGAAGCGGATGCCTTCGATGGTCGCGTGTTCATCCCGCAATCGCGTGATCAGATTGAAGTAGGGGTTGTCCAGGGTGGCCATGCTGACGCTGGTTTTCAGCCAGTCGTCCCGGGTTACCAGCTTGTCCATGCCCAGGTCGAAATGAGTGTGGAACTGGTCCCACTGATCAGCAAATTGGTTGGCGTACCAGAGCCAGAAGGCCTGCTTGCGTTTGTTGAAGGCTTCCGGGTCGGCGGACGTCAGGGCAACCTGCTCCAGGAGCTTCCGGATTTCCTCCTTGCCTTGCCGCGTGTACGCACGGGATACCCGCGGTTCGCCATGGACTTGTCCCAGGCCGATCCAGAAGTCGTTCAGGGTCACGTCGTGCAGGTTGGGCCGGGCTGCGGCCCAGTCCGACAGCCAGTGCAGATCCTGGCCTTCGATTTCGATGATCCGGTTGGCCCACATCTGCATTTCCCGGCGCTCCCGGCTCAGAATGCCCACGTCCCCCTCCCAGGTTGCGTAGGAGCGGTACATGTCCGGAAAAAAAGCGGCCACGTAGGGCAGTCTTCCGCCAAAGGCCAGAGCCAGGGCCTGAATCGGGCCATCCTGTCCGGGCTGGTCCGAGCGGGGCTTGCCTGCTTCCCGGGCCTTGAGGGTGTCGATCCGCCAGACCAGATACTCCAGGTAGGGGGCGAGGACGTCCTCCTGGTCATGGACGCCCAGATTGACGAATTTCTGGCCCATGGCCTCGTCCGTGGGCGTGAGGATATAGTCGCGAAACCAGGCATTGTAGGTGCTCTTCAGGCCCGTAAGGGCCGACTGCCCCTGGTAGAAGCCCATCCTGGGCCAAAAACCGGCATGCAGATCCCGTTGCATCCCGGCGATGCGATCCCGCATCAACCCCACGGAGACCATGTCTTGAGCCAGGTCCGCGCCCATGGTCGGTGACTTGGGAAAGGTCTCGTACACGGGCTGCATGGCCTTGCGGATCTGGACGTAGGACAGGCTGGACAGGCCGACGAGCGTGAGCAGCAAGAGCATCCAGGCCCCCAGGGCCAGGTTGGTGGTGGCCGTGCGCCAGGACAAATACTCGCCCAGCATCCGAAAGCCGAAGCGGTCCTTGGGCAGGATGGCCGAGAAAAAATCGTGCAGAAACAGTCCCAGGCCCGTATCCGGCAGCCGCCACTGGCGGTCCTTGAAGCTCTCCAGGGAGCCCAGCACGCCGGAGCGCGTCAGGCCGGACTGTCGGCCGCTGGAAATGAACAGGCCGCGAAAAAAAGGGGTTTCTTGGTAGGGATTCTCGTGGAACGCGCCTTGGATGAAGGCCTGAACCCGGGGTGTCAACCGCTCGAACTCGTCCGGAAACAGCGCGGCCCGGCCCCCGGAAGAACCGGCGCTTCCGGCCAGCACCAATCGGAGATCCTTGAGTTTGCGGGCGATGTGGCCCATGGCCTCGCCCAGAAATTCTTCCGGGGCTCGCTTTTCGAAGTCGTTGAGCAGCCCCATGGCCTGACCGCGCCGATCCTCCGGGAGCAGGTCGGCCAGGGCCGTCATGCCCATGACCAAGTCCAGCTTGGTCACCAGCACGTACACCGGAAACTTGGCCCCCAGCACGCGCATCAATTGATCCATGCGCATCCGAATGGACCGCCCGTAGGCGACCAGGGCGTCCTCGTCGTCGGCCAGGAGCCGGTCCGCCGGGAGGGTCACGATCACTCCGTTGAGCGGTTCCTTGCGCCGGTATTTGGCCATCAGGGTCAGAAACCGTTCCCATTCCTCCCGGTCCTCTTCTTCCAGGGGCACGGCGTAGCGCCCGGCCGTGTCCAGGACCACGGCGTTCTCGAAGAACCACCAGTCGCAATTTTTGGTGCTGGCAATGCCCTTGGTGGGGCCGACGTCCGTGAGGATCGTGGTCAGTCGGGCATGGGACACTGCCGTGGACTTCCCGGACCCGGTCTCGCCGAAGATCATGAACCAGGGCAGCGTGTAGAGCGGGTCGCCCCGATGGCGCAGCCGGGAAGCCCGCAGGGTTGCCACGGCCGCGGTCCAGCGATCCTGGAGTTCCTTGAGCCGGCGGCGTTCATGGGCCGGAGCGGCCTGAATGGAAGCCTGGTCCTGGTCTACCACACGCTTGACGAACTTTTCCTCCCGTCGGCGGTAATAGTACCGGCGCAGAAACAGAACCAGCACCACCACGAAAAACACCCCGGCTACGGCCACACCCACGATCCACCGCGGCCACTGCATGTAGTCCGCCAGCAACAACGCCCCGAAGCCCACGGCCACGGCCAAGGCCAGAAGCAAGAAGATTTTCAGCGCGGTAAACAAGAGTTTGGTCATGGCGAGTGCTCAGGGGGGGGCAGCGGCACGGGGAAGATCATCTTATCACCCCAGCGCCTTCAGCCAATCAGAAACGAAATTGGAGAGCATGGAGGCGTAGGAGAGGTAGATGCCCAGGGCGAGCAGCCCAGGCGCGAGAAACAGGAGGGCCAGTTGAATGCCAGGCGAGAGGCGCGAAGGTCGGCTCGTGGTCGGTCCTTTTTCGTAGACTTCAGGAAAAAGTCGTTCGGTGAGGGAACGTTGTACACCATGGAGCTGCTCCAGGTTGGTCCGGGTCAGTTCTTCGAGTTTGGTTCGGCCTTCCGGGCCGTAATATCGGCCAGTGAAGCCCAGAGTCAGGCAGGCCACGTAGACTTCCAGGACATCCCTGCGAACTGAATTCGGGCTCTGTTCCATGTTTTCGAAAAGCGACATGTCCAGCGGTTCTCGAGCCGGCTTGCCGCACAGTCCTGCCAAACGCTGATAGAATTCCTCACCGGCGTTGACCGTTTGAAAGTGGACCTGTTGCAGCTTGTCGCGCATCCATTCCGTCCGCCCCGGCCAAGTGGAGGCCAGCACGGCCTCGTCGGCAAAGGCGCAGACCGCGAACAAGGCCTCTTCCGCCAGGGCCGGGTCTCGTCGACTCGCCCGGTCCATCCCTTGCCGGATCAAACGGTCCATATCGGCCCGGGCCGTGGCGTAGGGCGTATCCGCCAGATTGGTCTCTGAACCGAGCATGGACGCGAAAGCCAGGGCAGGGAGAAAATCGTCGATCAGGGCCACGAAGCGCCTACCTTGTCAGCACGGCCAGTTGGGCGTCCAAATCTTTTGGGGCCTCGGTCCAGTGCAGGGCGATGCTGCCGTTCTTTTCGATTTCAGCCCAGAGCGGGCTTTCCCGGCCGATGCGGAAATAAATAGCGCCGTGCCGTCTGGGCATGCCCGCGGGCGGGCTGTCCGACGCGGCCAGCGGGATGCCCGGCAAGGCCCGGACCAGCAGCGACCCCATGGCGCTGGTGGCGGACAGCTTGAGCATTCGAGACGCCGAATCCCTCATGGTCTGGGGATCCACGACTTCGGAATGCAGCACCAGCCAGAACTCCCCACCGGAAGTTTTGGTCTCGGCCAGAATCTGGTTGGGGATGTCCGCGGTCCAGTAGGGATCCTTGAACTCGAAGCGGGTCACGAACCGCGGACCGGCGGAAATGCTTTCCAACAGGGAGACGATCACGTCCCTGGTCCCGCGAAAGCAGCGGCCCAAGTCGGTGTGCGCGTAGTCGGGCACCAGTTTTTCATCCTGCCAGTTTTCGCCCAGGGCGCTGATGTCCAGGGAAAAAACGGACAATTCGGCCACCAGTTCCCGGAGGATGCCGTAAGCGTTCCAGGGCGACAGGCACGGAGTTTCCACGGCGTGATCCATCCGGGCCGCGAACCGGGACAGGGTGCGCAAGGCCATCAGCAGCAGGGTGAATTCCGTGGAAGCGCCGCCGGAAAGATTTTTGTACCCCTCAAGCTGCCGGGCCTTGCCCAGGACACGGTCCCGCAGTTCCTTGAGCAGCGCGGCCAGGGCCACGGAGCCGGACAGGGTCAGGCAAGGAGGGACGAAGGACCGGTCCAGAGCCGTTCGGTCTCCCTCCCGGGTCAGTCTGGCCACGGGAATCAGATCGAAGTCCCCGGCTTGGTCCAGCTCGTTCTCAAAGACCAAATTCAGGACGTAGGACATCCGCCGGACTTGCGCGGAGGGGCCGTCGCCGTAGTCGTCCAGGACGTTTTCCGGCTCCACGGGCACGGTCAGTCGCGTGGGAGCGGCGGCCATTTGGGCCGGGGTCTCGGCCACGGTCACGTTGGGTTCGCCCGGTTTCATGGCCCGAAGACCGACATAAACGGTCAGGGTGCCGTCCACCGGGATGGCCTCCAGGGAAAGCTGCCGTCCGCCGCACACCGCGTTGCCGGGAAAGTTGACCACCCGGGCCGTGGAGGGAAAAAGCACCGAGATTTGCGTCAGCTCGAAACGTCCGGCGGCCAGGGCCGCGTCGTTCACGCCGACCTCGGCCACACCCCAGAAAAAGGGAATCAGGTTGGAGAGTAGGGGGGCCAGCGTGTCCGTGAACTGCCGGTTGAGAATCTGGAAGTGCTGGGGCTGAAGAAACAGCCCCTGATGCCAGTAGATCGGTCCGTCGGCCATCATTCGACTCCCATGCGCTGGATGGAATTGGGACCCAGCAGAATGTCCATGGTCAGGGTTCCAGGGTTATAGACGTCCGAGGACCAGGGCCACCAGCCGTCCCGGCCGGTGACCACGGGAAAGGAATACAGGGTCGTGACCAAGCCGGGCTGCAAGTCGTTGTATCCGGCCGCCAGCCCAATGTGCTGCGCCCCTTCGGCCCGGTCCAGGACAAAGGTGGATTCCTGTCCCGGACTGATGAACCGCCGCTCCACGTGGACCACGCTCTGGTCGAACCGGGCGCACTCCAGCAGTTTGCGAATCCCGCCCAGATTCGCGGCCAGTTCCTGGAACGCGGCCGGGGAACTCATCTGGTACGTGCAGAGCAGGATGTTGTGTGAAAATCCTTCAAACAGGTTCAGGTCCTTGTCCGCCTTGAGGTTCAAGGTGAGGCCGCCGGGCAGATAGGTCCACTTGACCTGATCCGGACTGGCCGCGTTCTGGAGAGTCTCCCAAGGCTTTGGCGGCGGCTTCTTCCCTGGCGGCGGATAGCCGTGGCAGGCGGACAGGAAGAACAGAAGCAGGAGGAAAAGGGCTGAAAGCTGAAGGCTGGGGGTTGAAGGTCGAAGAGGGGGAAGTGATCTGGCGGCATTGAATTGCGAGCGTGCACTCGGAACCGTGAATCGTGAACCGTGAACCATGAACCCGCAACCCTGAATAAAATTTTTCATAACCGCACGCATACCCAGCACCCTGCCTCAAACAAGGGTCACAGTAAAGACCTCGGCGTCGTCCTGGTCCGGGAACGGGCCGAAGACCAGCCCCTGGGGGGAGCCGGTGACGCGGACGTAGTAGGACTCGGCCGGTGAGAGTTCGTTGTGCACGCCCCAGGCCGTGGCCTCCTTGCCGCCCAGATCCATCTTCATCCCTCGCACCGGGTAGTTCAGGGTGGAGTTCTGGGGGATGGTCCCGGCCAGACCCACGCCGTGGGCGTCCGGGACAGCGGCTTCACCGCCTATGCTCCCCAGGAAGGCTCCCTTCCAGGGATCCCGGGCCGGACCGACCTCGAACCAGAGGCCCAGACCGGGCAGGGGATGTACGGCCAGACGATAGTCCAGTGTCAGTTCAGGGGCCTTGGCGTTGGCCCGGGCCACGGCCCTCACGCCCAGGCCGCTCTGGACCACTTCGGCCCCACGCAGCGGGGTGGGCAACTCCTCCACCGCCACCTTGCCCCCGGAGGGGGAAAGCAGAATCGGAAAGGCGTGTCCATGGGCGGCCTGGGCCGCCAGGGCCAGCAGGGCCAATCCTTGACGGATGCTCGGCTGGGCGAAGCTGGCGGCCTGACCCACGATCAGCCAGACCTTGCAATCATCCTTGGCCAACTCCGGCACGGCCCCGGCCCAGACCAGCTTGGCCAGGTCGTCCTCCCAGAAATGACCACTGGGATTGAGTCCGTACTTGGCCGTTTCCTCGAAAACCATCCGCCCCAGGCCCTCGTTTTTTTCCAGAATGGTGATCCAGACGCTTTTCTTCATTGATCCTCCTGGTTCGCGCTACGCTTTTTTGCCCTTGCCCTTGCTCTTGCGCCCGGCCGGCTTCGCTTGCCCGTCGTCATGGCCGAAGGTCATGGTAAAGCCGCCGTCCTCGCCCACGTCCAGGGCCACTGACCTGGGCATGCCCGCGTCGGACATATGGCTGAGAATTTCCTGGGACATGCGCGGCAGGATGGTCCCGGAAAGGATGTACTCAATGTTTCGAGCCCCGGTTTCCACCTCGGTGCACCGGGCCGCGATCTGATCCGGGACCGTGTCCGCGTAGGTCATGGTCATCTTGTTGTTCAGCAGGAGTCGTCGGGCCAGGGCGTCCAGCTTGAGCCGGGCGATGCGGCGCATGGCCTCCCCGGACAGGCTCTGGTAGGGCACGATGGACATCCGGGCCAGCAGGGCCGGCTTGAAGTGCTCGGAGAGGATCGGGCGGACCGCGGAGAGTACGGTGTCCAGGTCCAGTTCGGCTCCGTCCTTGGTCATTTCCTGGATCACGTCCGCGCCCAGGTTGGAGGTGAGCATGATCACGGTGTTCCGGAAGCTGATCTCCTTGCCTTCTCCGTCCGTGAGCAGGCCCTTGTCAAAAACCTGGTAGAACAGGTTCATCACGTCCAGGTGGGCCTTTTCCACCTCGTCCAGCAGGACCACGGAATAGGGCCGCTGGCGCACGGCCTCGCTGAGCATCCCGCCCTCGCCGTAGCCCACGTAGCCCGGCGGGGAGCCGATCAGCCGGGAAACCGTGTGTTTTTCCTGGAACTCGCTCATGTTGATGGTCACCACGCTGCGCTCGTCGCCGAAGAGGATGTCCGCCAGGGCCAGCCCGGTCTCGGTCTTGCCCACGCCCGAGGGGCCCACCAGCAGGAACACGCCCGAGGGCTGCTCCGGACCGCGCAGTCCGGCTTTGGCCGCCTTGACGGCCTCGGCCACGGCGCGCAAGGCCGCGTCCTGGCCCTTGATCCGCTCGCCCAGACGTCGTTCCAGGTCCACGGCCACCGCGGCCTGCTCCCGGGCCACCTTGCCCACGGGGATGCCGGTCCAGTCGCTAACCACCTTGGCCACCACGTCCGAGGTGACCTCAATGGACACCAAGCCGTCCCCCACTCGAACTGCGTCATAGGCTGTCCGGGCATCGGCCAGAGCCGTGCGCAAGGCTTCCTGGTCCGATGTCGTGGGGATGTCCGTCACATGGGAGGCATGGGAAGTATGGGACGTATCCGAGCTATCTAGTGCATCTGGCGCACCGGCCTTGTCGCTTTGCTCCGCCATGCCAGCGTTCAGCGCGGTGCGGGCGTCGATCAAGAGTCGGGCCGCTTCAAGCTCTTTTTGCCAGGCGGCGCGGACGTCCTCGGCCTGGGCGGTCAGGTCGGTGATTTTGCCTTCCAGTTCCTGAATCCGATCCAGGTCCACCGGGGCCCCGTTGGCCAAATCCCGTTCCAGAGCTTTCTTTTCCCGCTGGGCGGCCTGGATGGCCCGTTCCTTGTCCTCCAGTTCGCCGGGTTTGGAGGACAGGCTGACCTTGACCCGGGCACAGGCCGTGTCCAGCAGATCGATGGCCTTGTCCGGCAAGAACCGACCGGTGATGTAGCGGTGGGAGAACTCCGCGGCGCATTCGATGGCGTCGTCGCGGATAACCACCTTGTGCGCGGCTTCGTAGGCGTCGCGGATGCCGCGCAGGATCAGAGCCGCTGTAAGCACGCTGGGTTCGTCAAGCTTGACCAACTGGAACCGGCGGGCCAGGGCTGGGTCCTTCTCGAAGTATTTCTTGTATTCCTTCCAGGTGGTGGCGGCGCAGGTCTTGATTTCGCCCCTGGCCAGGGCCGGTTTGAGCAGATTGGCCGCGTCCGAGCCTCCGGCCGTGCCCCCCGCGCCCACCAGAGTGTGAGCCTCGTCAATGAACAGGACAATGGGCTTTTCGCTGGACTTGATCTCGTCCAGCACCCCTTTCAGGCGGCGTTCGAACTCGCCCTTCATCCCGGCCCCGGCCTCCAGCAGGCCCATGTCCAGGCCGAGCAGGGTCACGCCTTCCAAAACCTCGGGTACGTCGCCCTGGGTGATGCGCAGGGCCAGGCCTTCGATTACCGCGGTCTTGCCCACTCCGGGCTCGCCCACCAGGATGGGATTGTTCTTGCGCCGCCGAGCCAGGATGTCCACGATCTGACGGATTTCCGGGTCCCGGCCAAAGACTGCGTCGATTTTTCCGGCCTTGGCCTTGGCCGTGAAGTCCTCGCAGAACTTGGCGATGAAGCTCTCCCCGGTTCCGCCGGGCGTGCGCGCCGCCTCCCCCGTGGGTTTGGCCGCCGGCCCTTCGCCAGCGCTTTCCGTGGATACCTTGGCCAAATCCCAGAAGTTCTTTTGCAGCTCTTCCCGGTTGACCTGGCCGATCAGATCCGTGTAGCCGCCCTGGGCGTACAAGGCCGGTTTGCGCAGAAATGCCAGCAGGATGGCTCCGGAACGGATTCGGGTCAGACCCAGGTCCACCGAGGCCACCAGCCAGGCCGCTTCCAAGAGTTCCATCAGCAGAGGGGAAAAGACCGGACGGGAGGAATTTCCGGCCCGAAAATCTTCCATGCTGTCATTGACGGCCGCCTTGAGTCGCCCGATGTCCGCCCCGAATCGAGTCAGGGCCAGGGGAATGTCCGCGCCCTGGTCCTCCAGGCAGGCCAGGAGCAGATGCTCCACCGTGACCTCGTAATGGGTACGATTCACGGTTAGTCCGGCGGCCGCGTGCAGGGCCTGGGTAGTGTACCCGTTGCATTTCTCCAACAGGGCTTTCATGTCCACGCCGATCATAGCACGGTGCTCCTTTGCTGATGGTCATCCCAAATCCGTCGGCGCTCGGGAAAAACGGCCCGCCCTTGGGCAAGCGGCTCCGACGTAAGCCAGACGTCGCACCCCAACCGGGACCAGCGCGCTTCGCCCAGGCGCCCCGGCAGGGCCTCTTGGGGGGCCAGCACGAACTCCAGATCGAATTCCAGCGGCTGAGTGCAGTAAAATCGAATCAATTTGATCAGTTCGTCGTGGTCCGTTTCGCCGGGCAGCTCCCTTTGGAACGCGTCCGCGTCCAAGGGGCCGACGACGATCCGAATCTTGCCCATGGCGTCCGCCACTCGGTCTCCGATCCAGGAGTCGAAGCCCAGAACGTTGGCTTCCCGGCCGAGTCGACAACGCTGGTCCTCGGGGATCGTGGCCATGCGCGGCTGGCAAGGCAGTACCTGAACCGGAGCGCCGATCCGGTCCGCGAGCACGCCCTTCAATCCCACGGAAGACCGGGGAAACTGGGTCAGCAACCCCGTGGCCCGCAACAAATATCCGGGCTGGCGAAAGGAATGGTCCAGCATGTCCTGGTGGCCCAGCCCGATCAGGGCGAACAGGCGCAGCAGGATGTCCTCGTCCTGTTCCTCGCAAACCTGGTGGCACAGGTTGTAGTGGGCGTCGGCCAGGGCGAAGAGCACGAAAAAGCCGTGATTCAGGATGTCCAGAAAATCCCGGCTGACGCTGCCGTCCTCGTTCTGCTCGTCCAGCAGCTCCTCGGTGTAAAATGTGGGGAGCGGCGATGAGGGGCCGTACAGCCCCAGAAACGTGGCCGTCATCCGAAATCGGCGCAAGGCGTCCGCTTGACTGTCGTCTTCGCCGGGCAGTTCCTTGACCTCCACCAGGTCCGTGGGCGGAAACCCCAGGGAAAGGTAGGGCCGGACCCGGAGCTGTTCCCGAAGAAAGGTCCGCGCTCCCTTGGTTCCCGGTCCGCCATACGCGTGGCGCAACAACCGCACGGCCTGCAGAAAGGAAAAGCCGCGTGGGTTGTCGACCAACTCCTCCATGACGGAGAGCCGTTTCCTGCCCTTGGAACGAGCGCCCGGGCCTCTGTCTGGGGCCTTACCCGTACCGCTGCCCGTGCCGCTATTTGGCGCGGAGAGGTCTACAGCAGAACGCGGTCGCCCAGCCGGATCGGCCATGTAAACTGCTCCTTGCGCAGCGTGTCCGTGACGGTCAGCTGCGTGTAGGCGTTGATGGCGGCGTAATTGCCCAGAAAAACGTCCAGAACCGAACCGAACAGGTGCATGTCCCCCTCGCCGGTGAAGCCCTGGCGGTCCAATTGGACCCGGATGTCCTGCCCGCGCAGCAGATAGCCCTGGACAAACCGATCCGCGGCTCGCAGGTCCATGCCCACGATGCCTTCCACCCGTTGGGCGTTGGCCAGGACCGTGGCCCGGTCCCTGGTCTCCGTGAAGATGTACAGCTTGAGCACGGAGCGCAGATTCTCCGGCGTGGCCACGGACAGGTAGTTCAAAAACAAATGGGAGAGCAGCCGCCAGAGCAGGTTCTTGCCCAGGGGCGGCTGAACCGGGGCCGTGGGCGAGCGAATATTGGCGAAATCGGCCAGCTCGGAGGACGACTCCGTGGGCATGCGCACGTCGCCCATGCGCAGGGTTTCCGGCAGGGAGGCGTTGGTGCACAGGATGTCCAGAGACAGGGTCTCCAGGCTGGGCTCCTTGTTCCCTCCGGGATAGGCCACGGAGAGGTGCAGTTCGGCCTTGCCGTCCAGGGGCGACAAGCGGTGATGCACTGCGTAAACCGGAGTGGCCTCCACCTGCGGGTTGAACAATTCAAAGGGCAGGTATTCCCGTTCCTGCACCGTGCCCTGGACGAAACCGATAACCTTGTTCACTGCGTAAATCTGGTAGTGGCGGGGATTTTCCCCCCCTGCCCGGATGGGATAGTCCGCTCTTTTGTGGTCCAGGAGGATCGGGTCGGCCTGGTGCGGAAACAGGTTCAGGGCCGGGGTGACGAAAAGTTGAAAATGTTCGGCCCGCATGGCCGGCAGGTCCGGAGGCAGATCGGCGAAGTCAAACTCCAGGGAAAAGCCGGTACCCGAGCCCCGGTTGTGCCATCGGTCCAGGCCGTTGACGTCAAAAAACAGAAATTTTTCCGGCAAGACGAAATATTCCTGCAGGATGCGGTAGCCGGGGAAGGATCTGGCCGGAAAGGGAATCAGGGAATCGTCCTCGCCAAAGCCCACCGGGGTCACGGCCTTGGCACCCAGGGGGACCACCTTGCCGTCCGCGGCCACCAGCCGGACATCGCGCAGCCGGGTGAACAACAGCCAATTCCGGCGGGAGGCTTCGGTGTACACCCCGGCCAAGTGGAATCGCAGGGAGTTCGGAGTGAAGGAGGCCGCGTCCAGACCGGTCAGGGACAGGTCGATGCGCAACCTGCCGTGTCCGCCGGGCGCGGAAAACGATACCGAGGTCACGGACATGGGAAAAAGCCGGACGTCGTAGCTGGTGGTGAAGGTGCAACGGGTGCCCTCGGATTCTACGGAGTCGATGGCCGTGCCTTTTTTGATCACGATGATTTCACGCAGGCTGCGCTTGGGCGTGAAGCGGATCAGGGTGGCCGAGGGAATGGGGCGCAGATAGTGGGGAAAGATGAGCTGAATCAGCCCATGGACGATCTCCGGAAAATCATCGTCCAGCTTTTCATAGATCAGTCCGGACAGAAAAGCCGTGCCTTCCAGCAGACGCTCCGCGTCCGGGTCCGCGGACTGGCCGGTGAGCATGGGCGCCAGGGCCGGATGGGCCTTGGCGAACTCCGCGGCCAGATCGCGCAGGTTGGACAGTTCTCGCTGGTAGTACTTCTCGATCACCCGGGCTACTCCAGTACGGTGATGTGGCCATCGGGATTGAGCACGGTCTCGAAAACCACGGGCATTTCCCGGCCTTCCACCCGGACCCTGGCCAAGAGCTTAAAGGCGATCATGAACGGCTTGTCCGGCCGAGGTTCAAAGTGGACCTTCACGCCCACCAGACGCGGTTCGTATTTGGTGATGACCTTGCTGATGGCGTCCTCGATTTCCGGCAGCGAATCCGTGCCAAAGGAGCTGGCGATGCTGGAGAAATCCGGCACGCCGTAATCATCCGCAATAGGCGCGCTGCCCTGTCGCGTGTTCAAAATCTTGCCCAGATGATTCAAAACCGAGGAAATGGCGATCTTCGGGTCCGTCTCCCCGCGCCAGTCCGGATCCGCTTCAATGGCCCGCAACCTCTCCAACAAGCGCTTTTCCCGCATGGATTAGGGTCCCTCAAGTATCGATCACACTCCGAAGGACGACTGTTCTTCGTCCTTCGGAGTGATCGATTCGGAGCGGATTACTTCTTCCAGTCATCCGTGTATTCGATGTTGCCATCGTTGAAGGTCCAGGTGATCTTGGAGTAGGTCATGGCGACCTCTTCCATGTCATGATAGGGCTTGTTGTCCGCAAGGAAGGTCATTGGAGTGTACTCGCGCATGCTGACGATGATCGCGTTTTCCATCTTCACTGTGTAGTACTTTTCCTCGGTTCCGTCGTCCTTGATCCGGTAATAGTCCAGGGTCACCTCGCACTGTTCGCCGGTGCAGCAGGCCTTGAACAGCTTGGGCGAGGCCGGGTCCTTGTGCTTGGTGATGGAAAAAGGATGGTGAATGCGCTGCCCGGTGGGCAGGCCGGTATGGGTGTCCTTGGGAATCTCTACCACGTGATCCGAGGCGTAGACCAGAACCTTGTCCTTCTTGTCGCCACCCTGGGCGCAGTCGCCCTTGATGTCGCCCTGGGAGTTGCCTTTTACCGCCATGTACGCCGTCATTGCCATTTTCGAACCCTCCGTTGGATGTGGTTTTTCGAAGAATTATTCTTTGTCCAGTTTGCCGACCAGTGAAAGGGTAAAGCTGGCGCCCATATACTTGAAGTGGGGTCTGGCCTTCAGGCTGACCGAATACCAGCCAGGATCCCCGGCCACGTCGTGGACCTCGATCTGCGCCATGCGCAGGGGCCGCTTGCTGCGGGTGGTGGGGTCCGGGTTGTCCATTTCCGTGACATACTGGCTGATCCACTTGTTCAGTTCGCGCTCCAGGTCCACTCTCTCCTTCCAGGTGCCGATGTTTTCCCGCTGGATGACCTTGATGTAATGGGCCAGACGGTTCATGACCATCATGTACGGCAACTGGGTGGACAGCCTGAAGTTCAGCTCCGCGGCCTTGCCTTCCGGGGTGTCCGGGAAAATTTTCGGAGCCTGGGCCGAGTTGGCCGAGAAGAAGGCCGCGTTGTCCGATCCCTTGCGCATGGTCAGGGCGATGAAGCCTTCCTCGGCCAGTTCGTATTCCCGGCGCTCGGAGATCAGTACCTGGGTCGGAATCTTGGTTTGGGTCTGGCCCATGGCCTCGAACTGGTACAGCGGCAGATTGTCCACTTCCCCGCCGCCCTGGGGGCCGATGATGTTGGCGCACCAACGATACTTGGCGAAGCTGTCCGTCAGCCGGGAGGCGAAGGCGAAGGCCGTGTTCCCCCAGCAGAAATCGTCGTTGTGCTGGGCCTCTTCCCGGAAGGAGAAGCTCTTGGCCGGGACCGTGGTGGGCGAATAGGGCAACCGGAGCAAAAATTTGGGCAGGGTCAGGCCCACGTAACGGGCGTCCTCGGTCTCCCGGAACGACCGCCACTTGGTGTACTGTGGCATGTCGAAGATGGAATGCAGATCCTTCAGGTTGGGGAGCTGTTCCCAGGTGTCGATGCCGAAGAAATCCTTGCCCGCCGCGGCGATGAACGGGGCATGGGCCATGGCCGAAACCGAGGCCACGTACTGCAACAGCGAGACGTCCTGAGGGCCAGGGCCAAAATCGTAGTTGGCCACCATGGCCCCGATGGGCTTGCCGCCGAACTGGCCGTACTCCGCTGTGTAGACCTGCTTGTACAGTCCGGACTTGACCACTTCCGGGGCGTCTTCGAAGTCTGAAAGCAGGTCTTCCTTGGAGACGTTGATGAATTCCACCTTGATGTTCTGTCGGAAATCCGTTCGATCCACCAAAAACTTCAGGGAACGCCAGGAGCTTTCCAACTGCTGGAACTGCTTGTCGTGCATTACCGTATTGACCTGGGCCGAGAGCTTCTGGTCGATTTCGGAGATCATGTCGTCCACCAGCGCACCGGATATCTTGGCGTCGGTATTGCGCTCCACGATCTGCTTCAAAAAGGCCTGCAAGCCGGCCTTGGTCATGGAATAGCCTTCATCCGAAGGCTTGACCTTGGAGGCCTCAACGATTTCATCCAGGAGGCTGCCCCCCTCGGAGGCTTGGGCTCCGGCGGCTTCCTGGGCTTGAACCTGTTCATCTGCCATGATTGATCCTCCTTACCCTTCGATTCCCAGTTCCTTGAGCAACTTGGCCCGCGCGCCCTCGTCCTTGACCAGTTCCTGCACCTTTTTACGGAAATCCGGTACGTTGGCCAGGGGACCCTTGAGCGCCTTGAGCGCCTCGCGCAGCTCCATCAGTTTAGCCAGTTCGGGGACCTTGCGGACAATGGCGTCCGGCTCGAAGTCCTTGAGGCTGTCAAACTTGAGGTTGACGGCCATCTGGGCGTCTTCCTCGTCGGAAAGCCGGTTGGGAACGTTTACGGTCATTTCCAGCCCCTGGGCCTTGAGCACGTCGTTGAAGTTGTCCTTGTCCACGGAGACGGGATCCCGGTCCTCAACCATCCGGTCGTCGGGACGCTGCGTGAAGTCGCCCAGAATTATCATCTTCAGCGGCAACTCCACCTCTTCCTTGGCGTCTCCCGTGGCGGGCCGATACACGATGTTCACCCGCTCCTTGGGGGCGATGGATCCTTCCTTCGTCATTGACATCCTCCTCGGTGATAATATGGCGGCCGCGTTATTGCCAAAAATATACACTCAGCCGATTCTTGCCTGCATATTTGTATGGTATTGAATAGGAACATGGCAAGGAAAAAGTATCGACGAGTTCTTCGATTCAAGCACATTGCTCTTCAATATCTTGGTATATTTTTGTATTACAATTTTCGTCCCGCAAGAAGCAGCGCAACGCGCCCAGAGACGCTCCCGCTCATGGGATCAAATCGCCAGATTCAGGGCCGCCGCCGGGCGGATCCGTCCGACCATCCCGGCCAATTCCCTGGCTCGCGCCAGGTTGGCCTCCCCGCCCTTGCCCAGGTACGCTCCATGGCAGGCTCGCAGCACATCCACGGTCAGCTCCGGGGCCCAGGTCGCGAGGTCTCGATTTTCCATTTCCGTCAATAGCTCCTCGGCCAGGGTCACGGCCAGGGCGAAGCGCCCGGATCGGGAAAGCATGTCCATCTGGGCCAGACGCAACTGGATTTTTGCAGGACCGTTGGGCGCGGCCCGCAGGGCCGTGGAGAGGGCGTCCAGGGCTCCGGGCTCGTCCTTTTTGGTGTACCGGGACTCGGCTTGCTCCAGGGCCCGATGCACGAATTCGTCATCCTCGGCTGCTCCACCTTGTGTGCCCGTGCCCCGAGCGCCACCGGCCAGCGTCGTAATCCATGCCTTGGTTTCGGGATCGGCAAAGGGCGTTCCATCGACAAAGGCAAGCTGTTCGAGCCCTTGAAAACGCGTCAGCAAATCCCACAACTCGCCCCGAACCACGGCCAGGGCCGGCGCGTAGTCCTCTCCCAGGCCCTCCAGAGCCTTGGCCGTCACCTGCTGCAAGTCGAACCAGAAAATGGCTCCGGGGAAGCGGCTTTCCGCGGCAAACGCGGCCTCACGGAACTTGCCCTCGGCGATCAGCTTGCGCAAAGCCGCCTTGATGTCCACGTCCGGGGCCGGAATCATGGTCTGGCCGCCCTGGTTCGGAGGCAACGTCTTTACGGCGAGCCACGCCGCTATTCTGGCTGCCTTCCAAACCCACGAGTCCGTGGGATCGGCACCGCGCCCGAGGCCGACGAAGGCGGTCGCGGCTGCTCCCAAGGCCTTGCGTGCCGATGCGACGTCCTCGGGGGGCACGGCGGAGAGGACCGGGGAGGCCGACTTAGCCGAGGATGGAGCCTGGGCTTCCGAGCGTGAAGGCGACGGTTCTGAGACCTTATCCTCTCCGTTGTCCTGAGCTTGGGTCCGGTTCTGGGCCTGGGCCTGACCCTGGTCCTGTCCCTGAGTCTGATCTGCAGGATCTTCGCCCGACTTCCCTCTCTGCTCCTCCTGAGGAGGAGACTGGACCGGAAGTCTTTTCACCGCGACGATCACATCTCTTAAAGGCGGCAAATCAGGCAGCAGCTCGCCAAGGCTCTTGTCCAGGGCCTCGACGTTTTCCAGAATGGTTCGGTGCAGTTCCGCGGGGACGGGGTCAGGCGGCAAGCCCTTCAACCAGGCCGTGGTCTTTTCCTGCCACCAGGAAAAAGCGTTTATCCGTCCCCGCAGGCGTTTTTTGGGCGGAAAGCAGTCGTCCCAAAAGGAGGCGACCATGTCCCGCAGCACCTGACTTCCGGTGCCCATGCCCTCTAGGCCGGCCTCGTGCAGCAGCCCCACGGACAAGTACACAGCGGCCAGAAGATCCTTGGATTTGGTTTCAAGGATGTTCGTCCCAAGCTCCACGACCCGCTTCCAACTCACCTCGGTCAGATTGGTCACTGAGTTCAGCTTGTCGATTTCCCCCTGAAGCTGGTCGTACTCAAGGTCGTACCGGGCGTCTTGGCCCACGGGGCTTGCGCCGGGAATCGGCTCCCGGCCGAGAGCGTTCAGGTCCATGAAATTCCCATCCTTCGACGTCTATTATTGTTTGTCTGTCACTGTCTGGCTGATGACCAAGAGATCGCGCATCGACGCCGACCGTCGACATCACATTGCAAAACCTCTACATCTGAATGACGGAGTTTGCCAACCATCTCGTGGAAGGTGCCGCTACAACCATATTCCAAAAGCAGACCATTCCAGCGCACCAAGTCGCTCCTGCAAGCCCCTCCCTGAACCCCTACCACATGAACCGCACACAGGCCATTCACCCCTCCCGTGTCACCTTTCTTAGCCAGAACGCCGAAAGCCTTCGCGGCCCGGTCGTCTACTGGATGAGCCGGGATCAGCGGGTCCGGGACAATTGGGCCCTGCTTTTCGCCGCGGAACTGGCCCTGGAGCGCGACGTTCCCCTGGCCGTGGTCTTCTGCCTCGCCCCTGCCTTTCCGGGCGCGACCATCCGACAGTACGGCTTCCTGCTCAAAGGACTGGCCGAGGTGGAGGCGGATTTGCGCCGCCGCAACATCGCCTTTGTGCTCCGGCTGGGCGAGGTTCCCCAAAGCGTGCTCGGCATGGTCCGCGAACTCAATGCCGGCGTGCTGGTCACGGATTTCGACCCACTGCGCGTCAAGCGACGATGGAAAGAGGACGTGCTGGCGCATCTGACCGTTCCGTTCTTTGAGGTGGATGCCCATAACATCGTGCCCTGCCGAGAGACCTCGCCCAAACAGGAGTACGCGGCCCGGACCATTCGCCCCAAGATTCACCGCAAGCTGGATGAATTCCTGACCCCGTTTCCCGAGGTTCCCACGTTTCCCGCGGCACCCTCGGCGGATGTCTTCAACAAGTCCACGGATTGGGACGCCATCAGAAAGCATCTCCAGGTTAACAGCGACGTCGCGGAAGTGGACTGGCTCCGCCCTGGCGAGCGCGGCGCGGAGGAGATGCTCCGGGAGTTTCTGGAGCACCGTCTGGACATGTACTCCCAGCGCAACGACCCCAACGCTCCGGTGCTTTCCAATCTGTCCCTCTACCTGCATTTCGGTCAGATCTCAGCCCAGCGGGTCGCTTGGGATGTCCTGCGCTCATCGGCCTCCGCCGCGTCCAGGGAAGCTTTCCTGGAGGAACTGATCGTCCGCCGGGAGCTGGCGGACAATTTTTGCTGGTACAACCAGGCCTACGACCGGGTGGACGGGTTTCCGGACTGGGCCCGGAAAACCCTGGACAAGCATCGCGCGGATAAGCGGGAATACATCTACGATATTCAAACTTTTGAAACCGCCGCCACCCATGACCCGCTCTGGAACGCGGCCCAGCAGGAAATGACCGAGACCGGAAAGATGCACGGCTATATGCGCATGTACTGGGCCAAGAAGATTTTGGAATGGACCCCGTCTCCCGAGGACGCCCTGGAGATCGCCGTCCTGCTCAACGACAAGTACGAACTGGACGGCCGGGACCCCAACGGCTACGCTGGTATTGCCTGGAGCATCGGCGGAGTGCATGATCGGCCCTGGTTCGAGCGCTCGGTTTTTGGCCAGATCCGTTACATGAGCGCCACGGGCTGCGCCCGGAAGTTCGATGTTCCGAAATACATCCGTCGGTTTTCCAGCCAATAAAAAACCATCGCGGCCATTCCGTCACGACAAACCTCGAGGATTCGACCATGCCCCGTTGGCTCAATCTACTCAAATCCATCAAGTCCCTGATCGCCTCGCCCGGCGACGTCCGGATCACCTCCATTGACGCCGACCAAGCCCGGAGTCTGCTGGACGCCGAACCGGAGATCCAGATCGTGGACGTCCGGCAGCCCAAGGAATACCGCCGAGGCCATCTTCCCGGAGCACGATTGCTGCCCGTGGCCGATCTGGACGAAAAACTCGATGAACTGGCCAAGGACAAGCCGGTTCTGGTCTACTGCGCCATCGGCGGCCGAAGCAAAGTCGCGGCCCACATGCTGGCCGGAAGAGGCTTCGAACGGGTCCTGAACCTCAGCGGCGGCTTCAAAGCCTGGAATGGCTGGACCGGTTTCGGGGATTACGAGTTGGGGTTGGAACACTTCTCGCCGCCCATGTCCCTGGAACGAACCCTGAACGTCGCCTACCTCATGGAAGCGGCCTTGGAAGCGTTCTATCGGGACATGACCGGTAAAGTGGCCGACCCGGAGGCCGCCCGACTTTTCCAGACCCTGGCTGATGTGGAAGTGAAGCACAAAGCCGCCGTGGCCAGGCGGATGGAGGATGCCGACGTCCCGAAGGACGTTGGCGGCGAGGCCGTTCCCGAGGGGGGCATGCCTCTGGAGGAGCACATGCGTCGCATGGGCGTGGACCTGACCAGCGTCGAGGACATCGTGGATTTTGCCATGGCCGTGGAGGCCCAGGCCTTGGATCTTTACTCTCGCGCCGCTTTCCAGGCTCAGGGCGATGTTAGATCCTTTCTGGAAACCATGGCCGTCGAGGAAAAAACGCACCTGCGGCACCTAGGTGAACTGCTGGATCGTCCGTAACGGTTTTCGAAGTCAATCCGCAACAGGGAGCAACGTCAAGCCATGCCCAGACTTCTCCTGGCCGGAGCCGGCCATGCGCACATGGCCGTAATGGCGGCCATTCCGGAGTTGGTGGCCAAAGGCCATCACGTAACCGCCATCGGTCCCGGAGAACGCCACTATTATTCCGGCATGGGACCGGGCATGCTCGGGGGGACCTACCAGCCGGAGGAAATCAGCTTTCCGGTGCGTGACATGGTGGAGAGTCGAGGCGGAGTCTTTATCCAAGACACGGTTGCGGCCATTGACCCGGCCCGCCATGTAGTGATTTTGAAATCCGGCCACGAAGAGCCCTACGACGTGTTGAGCTGCAACCTGGGCAGCTTCGTCCCTCGGGACCTGACAACCAAAGACAGTGCTGGGGTGACGGATCGGTTGAATTGGCAAGAGGGAGACGATACGTCACGGCCAGTTTTTCCGGCCAAACCCATTGAGCAGCTATGGCAAGCCCGCCGGCACATCCTTGGTCTGGCCCGCGACCGTCCGGTCCGGGTGGGAGTGTGCGGCGGTGGTCCGGCGGCCCTGGAAATCGCCGGCAACGCCTGGGCCGCGGGCAGGGAAAACGGGGGTAAAGGTTGCGTGGTTCAACTGTTTGTCGGCGGCAGATTACTCAGGACCATGCCGGAAAAAGTCCGTCGCCTGGCCAAAAAAGCCCTGCGCAAACGGGGGATCGAGGTCATAGAGGGGAGCTACGTGCGGTCCGTGCAATCCGAGGTAGTTCTCCTGGAAAACGAACAGCGGCATGCTCAGGACGTGGTCTTTTTGGCCTTGGGGGTCCGGCCGTCGCCGGTCTTCCGGGCTTCCGGCCTGGAGGTGAGCGAGGACGGCGGACTGTTGGTCGATCAATGCCTGCAAAGCCTTTCCCACCCGGACATTTTCGGTGGAGGCGACTGCATCACCTTCGCGCCCAGGCCGCTGGACAAGGTGGGCGTCTATGCCGTGCGTCAGAATCCCGTGCTGCTGCACAACCTCCAGGCCCAACTGGAGGGTCGTTCTCTCAAAGCCTTTGATCCGGGCGGGACGTACCTGTTGATCTTCAACATCGGAGGAGGACAGGGCATTCTGCATAAAAGCGGCGTCGCCTTCGGCGGGCGTACGGCTTTTTGGATCAAGGACTATATCGACCGTAAATTCATCAAGAAATATCTCCCAAACGTCCCCTCCGGAACCAACTGAAATAATCAACGTCGCAAAAAAAACGGCCCGGCAACGTGTTCAACACGCCGCCGGGCCGTTTCGTTTTTTTAGGAAAGCAGAAGCGGGTTTGGCAAACGTTGCGCGAACTACAATTTCGCGTGCCGCTCGATATGGTCGCGGTAAGCCAGGACCCCTTGCAGAAGGTTCGTGGCCAGGGTCCGCAGGTAGGCGTCGGTGTTCAGGAGCCGGGCTTCGTCCCGGTTGGTCAGGTAGCCCATCTCGATCAGCACCGCCGGCATCTTGGCGCCCATCAGCACATAGAACGGGGCTTCCCGCACGCCCCGGTCCGCGAGACTGGGATGGGTGCGACGCATGCCTGTGATGGTGTTTCCATGGATCTTGGTGGCCAACTCACGGGACTCGGTGATCTTGGAGTTGAGCATCAGATCCGTGAGGATCAGTTGCAGGTCGCTGATTTTTTTCGAGGATACCGCGTTCTCCCTGGCCGCCACCCGCACGGCGTCCTGGTTCCTGGCCAAGTTCAATGAATAGATTTCGAATCCCTTCATGTTCGGGTTCGGATGGGCATTGGCGTGGATAGAGAGGAACAGGTCCGCCTTTTGGGCATTGGCCATGGCCGTGCGCTCCTCCAGGGGGATAAAAACGTCCGTGGTCCGGGTGTACAGGACACGGAATCCTTTTTCTTCCAGCATCCGCCCCAGTATTCTGGACATGCGCAGATTGATGTCTTTCTCCTTGATCCCGTGGGCCACGGCACCGGGGTCTTTGCCTCCATGTCCGGGGTCGATCATGATCGTGCTGACCGTTAATCCCAGTTGTTCGATAAGGCTGCCCGCCACGTCTCCAGGATGGGAAGAGACCTGAGACCGGCCTGCCGGAGGGGAGGGCCGTGAGTCAGCCAGGGCTTTGGATTTGGCCCCGCTGACGTCGATCACGATTCGGAACGGGCCTTCCAGGGTAAAGACGCGAAAGTCCTCCAGACGCTGAATGTCCAGCACCACCCGGCTGACATGGGGTTGATTCTGGCCGGTGCGCACCTGCCGCAAAATACCGTCGGCCACATGGAGCTGGGCCGGAGCTTCCGACCCCAGAACCGTCCCTTGCAGGTCGATCATCAACCGATGGGGCGTTCCCAGGTCCGGATCAGGGTTGAGCAGGCGATGGCTGTAGGCGACCTCGGCGTCCACATCCAGGACCACCCGGGTATACTCGTCGCTGCTCCAGTAGCGCACCTGGGTCAAGCGGGCGTCATCGGAGCCCGGACCGGCGGAGCGAGAACCCGGCGCAACCGGGCCGCTCAGGGATGCCTGGACCGCGGGCTCGGAGGTCCGAGCGGAGGACGAGGCGGGGAGCGTGGCCGCGACCGCGCTGCCGGGCCCGGCTCCTGATGCGTTGACCTTGGCCAGGAACGCCGAGTCCAGCTCGCGAAGCATGGTCTGGGCTTGCGGGGCCATGTCGCCCTTGGGGTGGTTGTGAACGATGGACAGCAGATCGATGTAGGCTTGGGCTGAATCGTTCAGATGCTCCAGATGGATTTTCGCCTTGCGCAGCAAGGCGTCGTCCGCCCAGGTATGATTGGCGAATCGCAGGGCGACTCGTCCGTAGTAGTCCGCAGCCTGGGAGAAGTCGGAAGCCTGGCCGAAGCGCAGCCCCATTTCCTCGTGGACCCGGCCGAGATAGAACAACGCCTTGGGGGCTTCCGGGCCCGCGGAGTCTTTTTGAAAGGCGCTGTTGAACATATTGCGCGTGGCGAGCCACGCGTTGCGGTTCTGAGCCTGGCCCGGCTCCTTGAGCAGGCGATGGAATTCGTTCCAACCGCTGGTGTAGTCGCGCTCGGCGCTGGCATGGCTGACGGCTGCCAGCGGGCCGCCGCAGGACAAGATCAAAATGTAAAGCAGTAACCAGAGATGGCGTATCGGCATGGTCGCCTCGGCGTGTCTGAAGAGATTCCGACATGAGGTCGGGGTTGGGAATCGGGCCGTGACAACGAATCAAAGCAGAACAGGGACTCGGGACGACGGCAAGAAAAACTGGGAAGATGCCGGACAGCGACCGTCAAAGACAGCCGCGCATTTCAAAGTGACCATCATTGGCCTTGAAGTCAAGGGGTTACCGGGCTTCCGCTCAACCATTCGGACCTTTGTCGCGAATATCACGGATGAAGTCCGGCCAAGCGACAGCCAACCGCCGCAGGGCCATGGCCCTGTGGCTGCGTTTGTTTTTCTCGTCCGGTTTCAGTTGGGCGGACGTCAGGCCGAGTTCCTCGTCAATAAACAGCGGATCGTAGCCAAAGCCGTTCTCGCCATGGGGGGAAAGGGTGATCCGGCCGGACCACGTTCCTCGGGCCAACAGTTCCTTACCGTCCATAACCGGTGCATGGACCGCGATGACGCTGACGAAACGAGCCCCCCGGTCCTCCGGAGGCACGCCTTCCAACTTGGACAACAGCAGGGCGTTGTTTGTCGCGTCCGTGGCGTCCGGGCCGCTGAATCGGGCCGAATACACGCCCGGCGCCCCCGCCAGGGCGTCCACTTCCAGGCCGGAATCGTCCGCCAGGGCCGCCATGCCGGTCAACCGGGCCACGGCCCTGGCCTTGATCAAGGCGTTCTCCTCGAACGTCTCTCCCGTTTCCGGGATATCTCCGATTTCCGGGAAGGCGTCCATGGTCAGCACCCGCACGTCGAATTCTCGCAGCAATGCAGCGATCTCCCCGGCTTTTCCCTTGTTTTTCGTGGCAATGATCAGATCCAATTCGTCTTTCCTCCAACGGAATCGCGCACTAGCCGCAAGCTCCGCCCTACATGTTTACACCGCATACCGCCCGCGGCCTCCTGCCTCAGGCATCCCTTGCCCCCGCCTCCGCGCTTCGGGCTCTGGGCAGACGCAAGGTGGCCGTGGTTCCCGTCTCCTGCATGCTTTCCAGGTGCAGCTCTCCACCCAAGTCGATCACGATCTTTCGGGTCATCGCCAGCTCCAGGCTGGTGAACGGGTTGAAGGGATGGTCCAGAACGTCGCTGGGCAGCCCATGACCAGTATCGGCAACCTCCAGAACGACGTTTTCCCGGTCCTCTCGGACGGAAATCCGCAGGTCGCCGCCGGAAGGCATAGTGGACACGGCGTTTTTTATCAGATTTTTGAGGCACTGGCGCACCATCTCCGGGTCCGTGACGATGGAAGGCATCGCTTCGGCCAGGTCCAGGCGGAGGCGGATATTCGAGGAAGGAAAGGACTCGTCCAGGGTTTGCACTACCTCTCTCGTCAGCTCATCGATCCGCACCGGACTCATGGTCAGCTCCAGGGGACGGGAAAAGTTGATGAAGGTCCGCAAGATATCATCCAGCCGCTTGGATTCGCTGAGAATGATCCGGATTTTTTGCATGCTGATGTCGTCCAGCCCCGGCGCGCGGACCAGGGTATTGGCAAAGCCGCCGATGGCGAAAAGTGGGTTGCGGATCTCATGAGCGATGTATGTGGAAAACTCGCCAATAGCGGCGTATTTCTCCGCGGCTTGCAGACGGTGGACCATGGCGGAAAGATTGCCGCCGAGCTCGCTGAGTTCATCCGCACCTTGAATGCTGAAGTCCTCGGAATAGTTGCCCTGGCGGATCGCTTGGCTGACCCGTGACAGTTTACCAATGCGGTCCAGCAGGTGCGTGCGTAAATAGAACAAAACGCAGGCCAACAGCGTTGCCAGGCCGCCGAAAGCCATCAGGGCCCCGTACATCTGCAGGGTCCGGAGTTGCGCAAAGTCCTTGTGCATGTCCTGAAATTCGAACAGCGTGCCGAGGATTGGTTGACTCGCGCCGTGGCAATGGTGGCATTCCGGACTGTTGGCGATGCTTCGGACTCGCAGATAGTAGGGACGATCCCGCAGTTCCAGGAGCTTACCGGAGTCTTTCCCCTCCTTGAGACCGAGGGCGAGCATGTCCTGGACTTCGGGGTGGTCGTACAGGTCGAGCAGGTCGTGACGCAGGGTTTCGGTTTCCGTGGAATAGGTGACGTTGCCGCGAAAGTCCGTCAGGTAGATGCGGATGTCCGCGTACAAATCCGAGGCAACCCGAAACTGCTCGTGGGTTCCGGGGTTGTCTCCTCGGCGCATCGGGCCGTCGATGGCCATGCTCAGCAGTTCGGAAACGCGCAGCCCCAGGCGGTCGATCTGGTGAATGGTGATCTCTTGTTTCCAGTAGTAATTGGCCGCGAAAAGACCGAAAAACACCAGACAGGTCAGCAGGGAAATCAATCCCAGAATTTTCACCCCGAGGGAGATTCGAGGTCGCTTCACGGCGGCGCTCCTTGGGATTTTTAACCGGACTTTGCCCAAATTGTTGTACGAATAGTTCCGGCATACTCGGGCTTGACCTTTGTTTCAACCACCGGCATCTCCCTCAGAGCTTTTACGGCATTTTGTCAAGAATTCAAGGATTGCCATGATTTCCGTTCTCCTGCCCGTCCGCAACGCCGCCTCCACCCTGCCTTTTGCGCTGGACAGCCTGCTGCGCCAATCCTTTACGGATTTGGAACTCATCGCGGTGGACGACGGCTCCGACGACCATCCTCACGACGGGCGTCCCTACGATGGACGGGGCGGCTCCGACAGGACCACGTCGACCGGGAGCTCGGGAATTTCCGCCACCCGAGCTGTCCTTCAGGAATACGCCCGGACCGACCATCGGGTGCGGGCGCTGGAGATGCGGCACGGAGGGATCGTCCAGGCCCTGAATTTCGGGCTGACCGCCGCGAGAGGCGAATACATTGCGCGCATGGACGCCGACGACGTCAGCCATCCGGAGCGATTGCAAAAGCAGATCGACTTCCTGCGGCAAAATCCGGAAGTCGGCCTCGTCGCCTGTCGGGCCGCGTTCGGCGGGAGCGCGGAGCGTGCCGGAGGGTACAAACGGCACCTGGACTGGACCAATACCTTGCTGGACCATGATCAAATCTGCCTGGGTCGGTTCCGCGAATCTCCTCTGGTCCACCCCACCGTGGTGTTCCGCAAGGAGCTGGTGTGCCGGTTCGGGGCCTATCGGGACGGTCCGTTTCCCGAAGACTATGAACTCTGGCTGCGCTGGCTGAGCCTGAGCGTACGCATGGCCAAGCTGCCCGAGACGCTGTACGTCTGGAACGACCCCCCGTTCCGCCTCTCCCGAACCCACTCCCGCTACGGCGTCCAGGAGTTTTACGCCGTCAAGGCCGAGTATCTGGCAAAATGGCTGACGAAGCACAATCCGCATCATCCCCGCGTCATGGTCATGGGCGCGGGCCGGATCACCCGCCGGAGGGCGGAAATGCTGTTGGGTCACGGGGTGGAGATCACCGCCTGGCTGGACATCGATCCGCGCAAGATCAATCGCCGCGTGGGCGGTCGCCCCGTCATCCACCGCGACGAAGTTCCCCCGCCGGGACGGGCCTTTCTGGTCTCCTACGTCGCCGGCCACGGTGGGGCCGAGGACATCGAGCGCTTCCTGGGCGGGCGGGGATATCTTCCGGGCCGCGACTACCTCTTGGCGGCATGAGGACCGGGTGACTACTCCGGATCTCCGTCCAGGTATAACTTTTCATAACCCCATGAGTAGCCTTTTTCATGGTGGGGCAGGCATCTTGCCTGTCCAAGGGATTCTGATCTGGGCCAAAGCTTTCCCGTGGCTGGTGCGGAAGTGCCTAGAAAGCCCGTCACCGTTGATGAAAAGCCTTCTCCAGAGCCTGCTCCAATTGTCCCAAGGTGAAGAGGTCCCTGAGAATCACCGGTCGCTCCGCCGATTCGCCGCGATCAAAGATCGCCACCAGGGGGATGCTTTGGCTGCCCAGGCCCCGCAACAGGGCCATCCCGTCCGGGCTGTCATGGGTCAGGTCCACCTTGACCAGGCGCAGGCCGTACTTGTCCTGAAACGGGGCGAGATTGCCCGGAGTGAGCACGGTTTTTTCCAGGAACTTGCAGTTCGGGCACCATTCGGCGGTAAATTCCACGAGCATCCTGTCCGCGCCCAGCGCCTGGACGTACAGTTCAGCGGAAAACAGCTCCCAGTCGCTGGACACGGGCTTGGCGGTCAAGGCCCAGCCTCCGGCGGCCAGCACCAGAACCAGAGCCCCGGCCCGAATCGACCAGCGTCGCAACGCGGAATGCGACAGATTCGTCCATCCTCCCCAAATCCAGGAGGCCATGCCCGTGGCCCAGAACAAAATCAGCACCGGAAACAGGAACTCTCCGGGCAGGAAGGTCAGCAGGTAGATGCAGGTGGCCAGGAGCAGAAAGCCCAGGGCTTTTTCCAGGTAAAGCGTCCAGTTGCCGGGCCTGGGCAGGAAGCGGACCAAGTTGGGAAAGAAGCTGACCACGAAGTACGGAGCGGCCATGCCCAGACCCACGCAGAAGAACACTCCCGCCACCACCAGGGGCGGCTGGATCAGGGTCCAGGCCAGGACTCCGCCCAAAAACGGTCCGCTGCACGGAGTGGCCAAAAGCGTGGCCAGCATCCCCGTAAAATACGCCTGCCCTTCGTTGGACAATGAAGTTTCTCCCTTGCGGCCCATTTTCAGGTCGATCACCGGAAGATTGAAGACGCCGAACAGGCTCAGGCTCAAGGCCAGCAGCAACGTGGCCAGGACGATGACCGTGGTCGGGCTTTGAAATATCTGGCCCCAGACCATCCCGGTCAGGGAGAGCAGAAACGCCAGAATCATGAAAAACGTCAAAATGCCCAGGGCGAAGAGTTGATTGTGATCCCGGAACGCCTTGCGCTGGCTTTCCAGATCCCCGGAGGAGGCATCCGGAATCAGGCCGCGCAGCTTCAGGCTGACCACGGGCAGCACGCAGGGAGTCAAGTTCAGGATCAATCCCCCGAGCAGGGCCAACAGCAAGGCCTTGCCCAACCCGCGAACCTCCAGCCCCGGCTGAAAGGAGACGGGTTCGAGCCGATCCGGAGCGAATTCGACGAGGGTCGGTTCCGTGACCAAACCGCTCGCGGCGCCGGGTCGAACAAACGGGGTCGTCGTGGCTCCAGGGATCGCCGCCGACAGTTGCTCGGTCCAGTCCGGTTCGCTCCCCGAAGCATGACGCGTTCGCTCCAGAAGGTCGGCGACCTCGTGCTCTTCGCGCAGATCAATGGGCCAGCAACTTCGATCCGAGCACAGCAGCATCCTCAGGTGGATATGAAGAACGTCACGTTCCTGTAAAACCTCTTCGCCGGGCAAAGCGACGAAAAGCGGCGTGGCCTCCTTGAAGGCCTCCACCATCACGCCTGGTTCGAGACTGTCCTCAATGACGATTCCGGGAGGATAGAACACTTGCAAGTATTTCTCCCCCGGCTCAAGCATGGCCTGCAACGTGGTCGGCATGCCGGTGGGACCGGGCTCGTGTCCGTAAGCGTACCAGCCCGGCGCCGGAGTCACCCAGTACACTCCCACCGTCGCGCCCGCGGGCAGTGAACCAAGGGCGTCGCTCAGGACATACGTTTCCAACCTGGATGAATAGGGAGCCGGGACAGCATCACCGCGAGCCGGACGCTCCCAAGGACCAATGCCGGTCCCGAGAACGATCAGCAGCAACAGGCAACCACCAAACAACCATGTCCTCCCCGAACCGGAGCAGCCATGCTTCACATTATTTTCCGTTTCACGACTCAAAAAAATACGTCTCATTGGATTCGCCTTGACAAGGTTCTTGGGTGAGGTCTATAGACGCTGTCTTGCCGCGAGCGGCACTCCCTGGGTCACTAGCTCAACTGGCAGAGCAGCGGACTCTTAATCCGGAGGTTCAAGGTTCGATTCCTTGGTGACCCACCAGGAAATTCAAGGGCTTACGATGAAAATCGTAAGCCTTTTTTTATTCTGACCATTGAAAAACCATCCTTTGTTCAACTCCTGCCCAACCGGGTGAGAGCTTCGGCCCCTTTTCAGAGTACTTCAAAAGCACGCAGCGCCACCAAGCGACTCATGCTTCCTGTACCTGATCATGATGCGGCTAGTCCACTGGGTCCTCAACCGCCCATGTTTTTTTGGACGATACGAAAAAAGCCACCGTCATGACGACGGTGGCTTCTAAGAAAAATATGGTGCTCCCGGTAGGATTCGAACCTGCGGCCTATCGCTTAGGAGGCGATCGCTCTATCCACCTGAGCTACGGGAGCGGAATCTGATTTCCTAACGCCCGAGGAACACGACGTCAAGGCGTTGCGAACATGGTTGCGGGATAAGCTTATTGGGCCACGCGGCGAATTCGAGCCCCTACCTGGGACAGTTTGGCTTCCAGGTCCTCGTAGCCCCGGTCCAGGTGATAGATTCGCCGGACTTCCGTGGTCCCCTTGGCCGCGAGACCGGCCAGGACCAGGGAGGCGCTGGCCCGCAGGTCCGAGGCCATGACCGGGGCGCCGACATAGTGGTCCACGCCCCGAACCAGCGCGTTCTGGCCGGAGACCTTGATCCGCGCGCCCATTCGGACCAGTTCCTGAACGTGCATGAAGCGATTCTCGAAGATGGTTTCCTTGATCGTCCCGGAGCCGTCGGCCAGGCCCATCAAGGTCATGAGCTGAGCCTGCATGTCCGTGGGGAAGCCGGGAAAGGGCTGGGTCATCACGTCCACGCCCACCAGCCTGGTCCCGCGCTTGGCCAGAATCCCGCTCTTGCCCTCCTGGATCCAGACCCCCATTTCCCGCAGCTTGTAAACCACGGCGTCCAGGTCGGCCATGGAGCAGTTCTCCAGATAGAGTTCTCCGTCCGTGATCACCGCGGCCACCAGGTATGTTCCGGCCTCGATCCGATCCGGCATGACGCTGAACTCGGCCCCGGTGAGCCGCTCCACGCCCTGGACACGGATGATGCTGGTGCCCTGGCCCTCGATCTTCGCGCCGCAGGCGTTCAGAAAATCGGCTAGATTGGTCACCTCGGGCTCCCGGGCCGCGTTTTCCAGGATGGTTTCGCCTTCAGCCAGGCTGGCGGCCATGAGCAGGTTTTCCGTCCCGCCCACCGTGGGGAAGTCGAAATTGATGTGCGCCCCCTTGAGCCGGTCGCACCGACCGACGATGTTTCCGGCCTCCAGCTCGAACGTGGCCCCCATCCGTTCCAGGCCGCGCAGGTGCAGGTCCACCGGACGGGAGCCGATGGCGCACCCGCCGGGCAGGGCCACCTCGGCCTTGCCCAGCCGGGCCAGCAGCGGCCCCAGGCAGAGCACCGAGGCGCGCATGGTGCGCACCAATTCATAGGGGGCCTCGGGAATCAGGTTCGCCCCCACGCAGGTGACCACGGTCTCGCCGTTCTGCTCAGCCTCGCAGCCCAACAGGCGCAGCAGTTGGAGGGTCGTGGCGATGTCCTTGAGTTTGGGGACGTTGCGCAGGTGGATCGGGCCCTCGGCCAGGATGCAGGCCAATAAAATGGGCAGGGCCGCGTTTTTCGACCCGCTGACCCGGATTCGACCGCGCAAGGGAACATTCCCTTCAATAACCAGTTTATCCAAAATATCCTCCGGTGTTCTCTCATGGTTAAGGTAAGGATGGCTCAGTACCTATTGGCGCTTCCAGAATTGAACCATCTCAAAAAACTCAAGCGTAAAACCCTGAAGTTTGAACCGCAACATCTTGACGAGAAGGCGATGTTTTGCTTAGATGACTCTCTTTCACGGTGGGTGTAGCTCAGTAGGTAGAGCACCTGGTTGTGGCCCAGGCGGCCGCGCGTTCAAGTCGCGTCATCCACCCCATGCAATTCTAAGGGGTCAATCCAAACACGGGTTGACCCCTTTTTGCTTGCCCGCTCTTGACCCGTGGGGGGATATAGGTTTTTCTCGCTTTTTTCAAATACGACCGTCCCGCCCCATTGACCAGGCCCGACCAAGCTCACGGGGGCCTGACGGGGCCTACTCCCTGTTTCTTCTTCATTTTTTTCGCCGAGCGCAAAGGAGTTATGATCAATGACCAGATTTCTTGACACCACCACGGACTGCAAGGTTCGCGACATGTCCCTGGCCCAATGGGGCCGCCAGGAGATCGAGATCGCGGAAACCGAGATGCCCGGGCTGATGGCCCTGCGCGAAGAGTTCGGCCCGTCCAAGCCCCTGAAGGGCGCGCGCATCGCCGGTTGCCTGCATATGACCATCCAGACCGCGGTGCTCATCGAAACCCTGATCCACCTGGGCGCGGAGGTCCGGTGGAGTTCCTGCAACATCTTCTCCACCCAGGACCACGCCGCCTCGGCCATTGCCGCCGCCGGGATTCCGGTTTTCGCCTGGAAGGGCGAAACCGAGGAGGAATACTGGTGGTGCGTGGATCAGACCATCCAGGGCCCGGACGGCTGGACCCCGAACATGCTCCTGGACGACGGCGGGGACCTGACCCAGGTGCTGCATGAGAAGCGCCCGGAAATCATGGCGGGTGTGCGCGGCCTGTCCGAGGAAACCACCACCGGCGTGCACCGGCTCTATCAGATGGAAAAGGTCGGCACTCTGAAGTGCCCGGCCTTCAACGTCAACGATTCCGTGACCAAGAGCAAGTTCGACAACCTCTACGGCTGCCGGGAGTCCCTGGCCGACGGGATCAAGCGGGCCACGGACGTGATGGTGGCCGGCAAGGTCGTTGTGGTGGCCGGATACGGAGACGTGGGCAAGGGCTGCGCCCAGGCCATGCGCGGCCTGGGGGCCCGGGTGCTGATCACGGAGGTCGACCCGATCATCGCCCTGCAGGCGGCCATGGAAGGCTACCAGGTGCTGACCATGGAAGAGGCCGCGCCGCTGGGCGATATCTTCGTCACGGCCACGGGCTGCCGGGACGTTGTCACCCGTGCGCACATGGACGTGATGAAGAACCAATCCATTGTCTGCAACATCGGTCACTTCGACCTGGAAATCGACGTGGCCGGGATTCGCGAGCTGAACTGGATCAACATCAAGCCCCAGGTGGACCACATCGAGTTCCCGGACGGCAAGCGGATCATCCTTTTGGCCGAGGGACGGCTGGTCAACCTGGGCTGCGCCACGGGCCACCCCTCCTTCGTGATGTCCGCCTCCTTCACCAACCAGGTCATCGCCCAGATCGAACTGTGGACCAACCCCGACAAGTACGAGAACAAGGTTTACGTCCTGCCCAAGCTGCTGGACGAGAAGGTGGCCCGGTTGCATCTGGGCAAACTGGGCGTGGGGCTGACCACTCTGACCACGGCCCAGGCCGACTATCTGGGCGTGTCTCTGGACGGCCCCTACAAGCCGGACTACTATCGCTACTAATGGACAAGGCCGCGCTGCGCCGCGGGTTGCGGGTTCGGCGCGAGGCGTCGGCCGCGGCCCCGGCGGTCCACGAACTAATTCACCACCAGGTTCGCGGCCTGCCCGAGTGGGCCCGGATACTCGGCGGGTCGCGGACCGTCCTGGTTTATCTGCCTTTGCCGGGCGAAGTGGACACGTGGCCGCTGATTCGAGAACTCTGGGGCCGGGGTGCGCGCACCCTGGCCCCTTGTTGTTGTCCGGAGCGCTCCGGGGAAATGGATTTTCTGGAGTTTCAATCCGCGGACGAGCTTGTGCCCGGTCGCTACGACATCCTGGAGCCGGACCGCCAGATCTGCCGCCTCTGCGCCCCGCGCGACGCGGACGCCGTGCTGGTCCCGGCCCTGGCCTTTGACCGCGACGGATACCGGCTGGGCTTCGGCGGCGGCTACTACGACCGCCTGCTCTCCCGGCTCGATCCGCACATCCTGGCCATCGGCCTGACCTTTCACGACACCCTACTGGACCGCCTGCCCCGGGAAGCCCACGACCAGCCCGTGCGCGTCGTCTGCACGGAGCGGGAAACCATCCGTCCCCAGCGATGATCATCATCCCTTTCGCATTTCCCAGCCTGCCGAACATCAAGGCGGCCTTCACCACACGGCTGGGCGGCGTGAGCCAAGAGCCTTGCGCCGAGGCCAATCTGTCCTGGGAAGTGGGGGACGAGGACGCCCGGGTCCTGGCCAACCGCCGGATTCTGCAACGCCGACTGGGCTTCGACCACTGGTTCGAGACCAGACAAGTGCATGGCGTGGAGATGGTCATCGACCCAGGCCCGGGAACGGGCGCAGGACCAGGCGCGGGAACGGGCACGGAAACCGGAACGGACGACATCTCCCTAGGCCCAACCCTGGAGGCCGACGGTTCGGCCACCTCCCGCGCCGGTCTGGCCCTGATCGTGAAAACCGCGGACTGCCAGCCCATCCTCCTGGCCCACCGGGACGGGGGGCACGTGGCGGCCCTGCACTGCGGCTGGCGCGGCAACCGCCAGGACTTCCCCCAAAAAGGCGTGGCCGCGTTCTGCCAAGCCTACGGCCTGCGGCCCGAGGATATCCTGGCCGTGCGCGGCCCCAGCCTGGGGCCCTCGGCCAGTGAATTCGTCAATTTTGACTTGGAATGGGGCGACGCATTCCGGGACTACTTCAACCCCGCGACCAAAACCGTGGATCTCTGGCGGCTGACCCGGGACCAACTCCTGACCGCCGGCCTGCGCCCGGACCACATCTTCGGTCTGGACCTCTGCACCGCCAACCTGCCCGAAACCTTCTTCTCCTATCGCCGCGACAAGATCACCGGCCGTCAGGTCGGACTGATCTGGATCGCCTGACCCTGTTCTTGATCCTGGGCGGCCACTTTTGGCCGGAGGCTCCCTGGCGGACTGGGGGCAAGTCGTTTAAAAGCGAAAATCTCTCAATTGCCTCAACGATAAACATCTTTCCCGTGACCAATCGTGACAATCCATACAGTGAGTTCATCATCCTGGATGGTATAAACGATGCGGTATTTTCTTTGGCGCAGGCGGTACCGTTCCTGTCCCGTCAACTTTTCGCTTCCTGGCGGGCGAGGGTCGTTTTCCAGGTCTTTGATGCGACCAAGGATTTTCATGACATCCTTTTTCGGAATGCCGGAAAGGTCTTTTTCCACGGATTTCCTGAAAAATATGCTATATCCGGCCATCTTCCCTGAGCCTCTTCAACATTTCATCATAACTGAGAAGGGGCTCATTCGCCCGGTTGTCGAATGCCGCAAGATCATCGGCATCTTCGGCAAGGGCATTTTTCACGGCGGAATTGACAAGATCCGAAATGGATCGGGATGTCTCCAACGCCTTCATTTTAAGAGCCTTATGAACAATCTCATCCAGATAAACCGTGGCGCGCTTGACTGTTGCTTCCATATTATCGCCTCCATTTGTTTGAAGACGTTCTAGCGCCAAAACGCTCTGACGTCAAAACGTTTTACTCGTATTGCAACCCAATACCCTCCGTGAAACTTGAGCTTCTCACGTTTCCGCAACATCCATGAACCATGCCCCCTCGCAACCCGGAAGTATGACGCGGCTCCGGAAGCCACGTGCCGTCCTCTGGTTGCGGGCGACGGCGTCGTCTGCTCGGCGATGCGCCCCAGAGGTTGCCTGGCCATGGCCGGCTGTTCCCTCCGGCCCGGTGTCCAGGCAATAATCACTTCTCCTCCATGTGCATGCTCTTCTACCGAAAATGTTCAACGCAACGCACAAGACAAATCGGGGCTCAAGGCCAGCGCTGGTTGCATCCATGCCCAGCGTGGTTTACGTGAATTCGAAATATTTCCATAGGCTGGGGTTGCTGCTGGAAGCCATTCGCCACACGAATCGAGCCGATATTTTCGACAACTCCGGCTCCGCGCAAATCTGGCTTGCGGAAGTAACCGATGGCATCATGCTGACCATGAAAACGGACAGTATGTCCGCGTGGTTCAAAACAGCCGTGTGGGATAAAATGCAGGACGGCCACGCGTAATGAAAGCAACTGGCCGACCTGTTTCAGGCCTCGCGCACCAATGTGATGGAGCACATCGCAAATATCTACGCCGAGGGCGAACTGAGCCAAGAGGCTTCCTGTCGGGATTTCCGACGAGTTCGCACCTTCGAGGTTGGCTTTATGCCTATATTTATAGGTGTGCCAGGAGCTACTGTACAAAGCTGACTTCAGCCCAAGGCATAAAGCTGACCTCGGCGTCAGGATGCAGCCGACATGTTTTTCTTAAAAATTTGAAATAGCTGAGCTTGTGGAGGCTTCCTGGTTGAAGAAGTACCAGCCAAATTGATGGGCGATACGGTCCGGATTTTGAGGGTCGGAGTTTTGCGAATTCCGTATAATACACCTGTTCCCGCGACGCATCCGCGTCGCGGGAACGGGCCGGGGCTGACTGCGTCCAGTCGGTTGCCCTCGCCGCGGATGCCGCGTCGAGAACAACCGACTGGACCGGACTTCGGCCTGTCCTTGCGCAAGCGAGCTTGCTCCAGAACAGGCCGAAGCCGGTCAGCCCCGGCCCGTTAGCCGTCATCATTCCTTCCCTATTTGAGGCTGAGGTACGCACTGTGAGCATAAAAATGGCTGGCAATCAGGATTTTAACAGATTGAACGTTATTTTTCCTGGAAACGCAAGCGATTCCGGCGTGTTAAATCGCCAACTCCTGTAAAACCCCACTGCTCACCCCGTAGCCCATGGCCTTCAGTATCTGGGCCTGGGCGTCGCTTGGTTCCTCAAGCTTGCGGGTCGCTTTTCGTGCCCCGGCATTCCAACAAAGACATGAATGGAGTGTGCGCATCTGCTGCATTGTTGTGGCAGCTGAGAGCTTCAGCCCAGCCTTGGCCAAACTTCACTTCTTTATCCGAAAAGTATAAAATTACACTGAAATAGCTTAGTGTGATATATTTTCATTATTATGATTCACCAGGAAACAAGCTATATCTTTTTAATTATTGTATTTTGGCAAAAAACCTTTATGCAATGCTTTTGTGTCAATAAATATATAGTTTTTATAATAAGAAACAGGAAACAATGACGTATAAGAGCAATACGCCTTTTCTGTCCATTCCCCTATGTAGATATCTACTCCATAGTAATTTTCTTTTACAAAAGAGTTATCAGTGTATGGTATAGGGCGATTCAGTGAAAAAATCTTCTTATATTCAACTGCTCCTGCTACTATAAGCAATCCAAAAGCTGTAAGCACAAAAAACCGACAAATTCCATTATTGAGGATGCATATTTTTCTATACATGTGTTGATATAAAAAAAATAAAAAGCTAACACTCAAAGCCAAGCGAACAATACTACTAACATTATAACTTACCATATAGAAAAAAAGAAAATTTACTGCAATCACAACAATAAACAGTGATTCAGTAGATGTATTCACTCTTTTTATATCGATAAAGTATGCAGATAGTATGGCAAGCATTATGAAGATCGGCATAAGAAAGAGTATGCCGAGAAAGCGTACGTCTGGGGCTGTAAAAAACCAAAACAAAAGAGACGGCATCCAAACTATCAAGAACGAAAATATATATTTAGCTGTTCTTGCATAAAATAGATTGTCTTTGATAAATATAATTACCAATATTCCAAGAAGCGAAATATATATTCCGACATGATAAAATATAAATTTTGAATAAGCCTTTATCCAGAAACCAATCCAACCCATATATGCAAATTCACTATCCTGGGCATGAGCATGGTTGCTTCTCGCCCAACTTAGAGCACCTGCTGTAAAATTTTCTAATGCTTCTCTATTGCTCCATGTTAGATTTAGATTTGTGAAAGAAATTGGAAAAATTAATGCTCCGCTTTTTATAATATGATGTGCTATGTATGGTATTAACAAAATAGTTGCTAAAGAAATGTATACAAAATATATTCGCTTGCCTCCTCTTTCATTCAGAAGCCAAATGAATGAAACAACACATGCAATTGTTGATACTAAGAACAACGAAGATGCTTTCACAAAAACAATCGAAACAGACACAAGTACAAGGATTAAAAAATTTGTCATATTTGAACATGATAAGAATTTGCAAAAATATAAAACAAGAACATAGCTTATTATGTAGTATGCTATATCAGGAAAATGCCCAAGTAGTTTTTCAGACTCATGCCATGCTGTAGGTATGCTGAGCGGATAAATTATCACAATAAAAAAACTCAACATTACAAAGTTTTTGAAAATTTGTTGATCTATAGATTTATTGTTCGCATTTTCTGTGAAAAAGTAATTGCACGTTGAAATGACTGTAAAAAACAAAGCTAAAACTAATGTGTGCACTGCTATAAAGAATAAATAATTATCAAAAAAATAGTGCGGTGAAATTACTTTGATGAAGCTTGCGTGATGTATCGTTGAGAACATATTTGATAGATGCGGAAATAAATTTATAATTCCTTTTATTGCAGGGTATTCGTTAGCAAGTCTCAGTATATAAAAGTGATAATTATATGTGTCAAAAGAATAAATCCCCTTGTAAGTGTTGCTTCGCAAATAAACAAATGCCAATATATTCAAAAGAAGGTAGTAAGTTGAGTATTTGTAAAAATCGATGCTGTTTACATACTTCAATACAAGTTTTTTATTTAATACGGCTGATGCCAATGATAGCAAAAAAAATATTGGCATGGCAGTAGTAAAGTTTATAGGGAAGAATATGTTTATAAATAAAAGTATAGATATAAATATTGCATAGCCAGACCAAAAACTGTTTGCAATATGAATATCTAACGTTTCTGATTTTAATTTAAAAATTTTAAAAACCACAAGACCTAGCAAACAACAAAGAAAAAATACCAATGTTGAACAAAATAGAACAAAAAGATACATTGCTAGTAAACTTACAATATACATTTGTTTTCCATTACGCCCTAAAAAGCTGTCTGTGAATGTAATATGTCATGAGGCATTTTGTTTCCAAAAGAGCCAAACTTTTGCCAATTGTAAATTACTCGATCCTCTAGGAGAGGGTATTGCTTTTTTAGAATCCAAATTATTTCTTACTATTTCATGCATTTGTATTAACCAGGTCAGTGAAATTTTTTCAGAAAATTGGATTGTTTGTGTGTTGTTCCTCAATCAAAAACAACCCAGTTAAACACAAAAAACCGGAGTGCACCACACATGTCGAAACGTATCCGCATTTACGTTTTCGATCCATTGGACTTCAGACCCATATTCCACTGACAATGCATTCTTCCCAATCTGCGGTAGCGATGCATAGTACTTCTTCCATCCAGGACAGTATTTGATATGCCAGCGCCAGATTCGTCCCAAGAGTGATCGTGGATTGGCGTCGTATCTCGCTCGGAACCGACACTTTGCGCAGTTTTCTGCCATTGTGCTTACTCCACTGATATCACGATCCGCTTGTTATCCTTGTGATCCTCAATCTCCGCAATCACTCCCCTGACCTCTGGATCACCTGACAGCCTGACAATCTCCTCCAGGTTAATGCCCTGATCCTGCATGGCTATAAGCGCCTTCCTGGGGATCAGCTTGGTCGCTATCTTGAGTACAGTACCAGGAATCTTGACCGTCGTTTCTGGTTCAGATTCATCAAGCTTATATTCCCTAACTATAAGTGTTGCCATAGATAATCCTCTTGATAATCATACACTGCTCAACTGGTTAGCCCAACAATATAAAACCACTGTTGAGGTTGAACTTGGGTGAATATTCTAACTTAGAAGCAAAAATGCTGTGAAAAACTCAATGTTTCCGTCGCAAAAACTCAGTTTTTATGCTCACCAAAAATTTATTCATGGGGAGGTAAGAGTCGCGCGCGATGTCAAAACATGATGTCAAAATAAAAGTCATCACGATTGTAAAATCAATCAGGATTTTAACAGATTGAACGTCATTTTTCCTGGAAACGCAAGCGATTCCAGCGTGTTAAATCGCCAACTTCTGTAAGACCCCACTGCTCACCCCGTAGCCCATGGCCTTCAGTATCTGGGCCTGGGCGTCGCTTGGTTCCTCAAGCTTGCGGGTCGCTTTTCGTGCCCCGGCATTCCAACAAAGACATGAATGGAGTGCGCGCATCTGCTGCATTGTTGTGGCAGCTGAGAGCTTCAGCCCAGCCTTGGCCAAACGTAATTCCAAGAGACGCAGATAGGAGAGAGCAACAATGCAGCACAGGATGTGGTAACGGATCTTGCTGTCCGTCCAGTGCCGCATGGGTCTCATGTTGACCAAGTCATGGTCCTTGGTTTGGCGAAAGCTTTGCTCCACCATGTACCTGTCCCGGCTGGCCCTGACAATCTCATCAGTGCTCCAATCTATTCTGTCCGTGATCAGCACATTCTTTCCGAACCTGTCAATATGTCGCGCGATTCGATAATAGTTTTTGCGAAAGCTCATGACCAAGCCTCCACTTTTCACGGTGAAACTCAGATCGTAAAGGCTGTCTGGAAGATACAGATCCCGGCAAATGTTTCGGTAGCGCTCCCTGATCGTGTCTTCGTTGCGCCACTGGGCAGACTTGGAACGAACCTTTGATCGGATTTCGTATAAAACCGATTGGAGTGTTCGCATTTTCTTTTCAAATTTATACCGTTGCTTGGAGGCGGTCAGGGGGGGGTAGGTCACGATCACCGTGCGCGTCTGCCCCCAATATTCCCCGGTGCTCCGCCAAGCAGTCAATTGATCGTCCTCTCTGCCGAGCTCACGAAGTCGCCGATTTTTTTCGGTATCCACAACGATAAACTTTTCCCTGTCGACATGGATAAGCTCCTCGGCAAAGTACGTGGAGTAGCTGGTCACGAAATGCACGCCGTCCATGGCGTCAATGACTGCCATGCCGTCTTCGGAATTCATGCCCTTGTCCAAGACCACAGTCACGTCTTGCCGACCATATTTTCGCATGGCATCCAAAACGTCTTCCAGAACGCACTGAAACACCTTGGAATCATGGCAGTTGCCCTCGTATTCGCGATAGAAAAACGGCAGGCCGGTATCCCTGGCCACCAGCAAGGCAAGTCCTACCTGGCGAAGCCAGTAGCGGCCCTCTTTGCTTTTACCCGTCTGAGCCAGGTCAGATTCGGTATTGCCGGCCAAGTACATGTAGTAGTTGGTGGTGTCGAAAAAAAAGTAATCGGACCGGGATATCTCAAATTGTGCCACCTTTGCGAAAAAAAATCTTTGCGATAGACTCAATTTGTTTTTGACTTACCCGATCCCATTTTTTCCAAAAAATCTCGGATGCCAAGCGTTGATGTCCACCGGCCTGACCTGTTGGACGGCAGTTTTGCCGTACCAATCCGTCAAAGCTCTTTTGGGCTGAGCGTCAACCATCCTGTTGAGGACTGCATACAGGAAGTACTCGCCAACAGATGGCCCGGCCTCGTTCTTTCCTTTGGGGACGACCTCGTCCACGATCTGAGCAATCCCAACATCCTGATCGATCAAATTGGCCAACCACAGTGCGCCATATTCCTGAACCTGAATTCTCTCCAACGCAGATTCGGCCTCTGTTGCCAAGGCCATGATTCTCTCCGGGGAACCAAGATAGACTTGGTTGGTAACTTTCGGCTTGCCGTCGATCCGTGCCATCTCCCGGACATAGTAGTAGGGCCTGCCCTTTTTCATCTTCTTGTGTAGGTGAGGCATGCTGGAGGCATGCCAGTAGAGTCTTGCATAAATGTGCAGGCTAACATGCCGAAATTGCTAAGAAAAGTGTTGAGTTTGGCCTGATGCGGTTAAAGTCCTGTCTGAAAAGAGGACAAACTACTAATGCTCCCGTCCGGAACAGCTCCAGGCAGGTCAGGGCACACAAAAGGCGGTCATTCGCCCTGGCTGTCCGTGACCACGGGGATTCTGGCGCGGACCGGGATGTTCTCCGAGTGCAGGCCTGGCGTCTGGCCGTGCAGGTCGAACTCCAGGTTCACTTCCGGGCGGAAGATCAGGCAATGGGGGGAGCCTCCGAAGTGGAACATCCCGAGTTGGTCGCCCTTTTGGACGTACTGACCTTCGTACACCGTGATCTCGTTGGAGGAGACCTCGGCCATGGCCACGAACAAGAGGGCCATCAGGCCGATGTCCGGGTTGTCCGCTTCGATGAAGATCAGCGCCCTGGCGGCAACCTGGGTGATGTAGCCCTGGGATTCATTGGGACCGGCCGGCTCAAAGCCCTGGGCAAGCGATTCGGCGTAATAGGAACCGTCGATCAGCCGGGGCGAGCACGTTCTACCTTGTTTCCGGATGAAAACTACCTTGCCTCGATCTCAAACACATCCCCCGGAGCTCCCGCCAGGAAGACGAAGGTTCCTTCCGGAGCGAAGAACTCCCCGTTGTCCACGACGCTGTCGTAGAGCAGTTCCGCGTCGTTCGCGGGCGCGACCGCAACAACCCGCCCCATCTCCGGCCGTGTGAAGGAGAGGATCATCTCCTGCTCGACCTTCCTCCACTCGTTCTCTCCGTCAGGGCCGATCACAACTCCGTTCTTTCCATTGACGAGCGCCCCCGCCTCGCTTGCCTGCGAGAAGACGAACATCCCGCTCCGCACGCGAATTTTGCCGTCCTTCCGGAAAAGCCGCAGCGAGAGCTGATCGCGAAAACCCGTCGCGGCCATGCTTGCGAAGTCGGGCCCCTCGACCTTCTGTATCCCGAAGCCGTAAACATATCCGGGCAGTTCGTCGCTGACGGACGACCAGCTCATCAGCATTCCGCTCATGATTTGCGCACTGGGGGTGACGTTATGCATCATCCAGAGCACGCCGTTCATATCGATGGAAAGCTGTTTTGGAGCCTCGACTTCCTCCAGCCTCTGGAAAACAGGGGTGTTCATGCCGAAGCCGGGAATCTTCCGCGCGATCAGGTAGACGTCCTTTCCTTCGGAGATGAAGTAATACGAACTTCCCTTCTCAAGGTCGTGGAAAAGACCCTCGTTGTGGACCAGCTTTAAGGGAGGCGGCGTCTCCTCACCATCTGGAGCCGCGGGGAGCACGTGGTGAATATTCAGGGCGTACTTTTCCCTGTCGAAGAGGAAGCGCACGGCCCTGGTTCCGTCGGTGTACATTCCCTCGAAGGCGAGGAGTTCCGAGGGAATCGGCCGCGGCTCGACACTCTTTTTCAGAGGCGACTTTTCCGGGACGGGCAGCCCCTTCTCCTTCATCAGCGCGTCCAAAATGGCGCGCGAGATCTCCGGGGCGTTCGTTTTGCCGGAGATGCTCACGGCCACGACAAGCCGCTCCGCCGGGACGACCTGGAAGTTGGTGGAATAAAACATCGTTCCCCCGCTTTTCCCAAGCACCTGCACTCCCTTGTCCCGGTAATCCGGAATCCATGCGTAGTCCCACCCGAAGGCGTCCAGCAGCGCGGCTCCGCGGAGATGCTCCGTGAAGAGGGTCGGCTGGCTCTTCAGAACCTCCTCCAAGGAGGGCTCGCTCAGGATGTGCTTCCCCCCCGCGGTAAAGCTGTCCGCGAAACGACACAAATCCTTCGCGGTGGAGGAGAGCCCTCCAGCCGCATGCACCCGGACTATCTCCAGAGGGTACTTCCTGCCGGCCGGAATGTCATAGTAGAATGCGACGTTGCCGAGGGTCTCGCCGACACTGGCCGCGCTGTCCTTCATCCCGAGGGGCTCGAAGATGCGCTCCGCGACGAAATCGATGAACTTCATCCCCGAAAGCCTTTCCACGATCATCTCCGCGAGGGTGAAGCCGTCGTTGCAGTAAATACCCATGGCCCCGGGAGCGTGCTTCAGGTCGGACTCTTGCAAAACCTCCAGCAGCAGGGCATGCGGCTCGATCATGGGCTCGTACTCAAAGACGAAGGTCGAGCCCGGAAGCCCTGACGAGTGGTTGAAGAGCATGCGCACCGTGATATCCCGGTAGCGCTCGTCGCGCATGACGAACTCGGGGAGGTGCTTCACCACGGGGTCGTCGAGCGCAAGCTTTCCGTCGTCGGCGAGCAGCAAAATGGCGACCGCGGCGAACATCTTGCTGGTGGAGCCGATGTTGAAGCGGGTATCGGCCTTCACGGGGCGGCTGGTCGCCCGCTTTGCTGCGCCGAACTCCTCGGAATAGACGATCTTTCCCCCATCCATGACGGCCACGGTCGCGGAGCTTCCTCCTCCGGACGTGATCGTCTTCCACAGAATTTCCCGGGCCGTACGCATTGTTTCGGAGTACGCGTCGGACTCCGCCGCCGCGCCTTGCGGCGCAAACAGCAGACAGAAAATGAAAACAAAAGCGGCAAATCTTTTCATCCGCTTCATGACGTTTCTCCTTGTTGGTGCAATAGTGTTGATGATTGCTTGATTTGCCACGATCCATGCCAAGCATAAGAAAATATGCTTTATTTCAGAATGTCGCCAAAAACCGCCAAGAAGCAAAGGCTGTGCGGTTGCACCAGTTTGGTTGGCGCTACCGACATTATGAGAGAAAGATAGATCATTGCTCCAACCCGCGGGCAGCCGCCTTGACGCGGCTGCCCGCCGTCAGGAAGTGATCACGAAGCCAAGAAATGACGCCCGGCTCTCACGCTCCGTGGAAGTGGTACTTCTTCTCGATGCCCATGATTAGTTCAAAGAACTGCTCGTCGGTCAGGTTTTCCATGCCCAGTTCCTTGGCAAACCGGATGGTCAGGTCGTCCAGCATCCGTTCCAGGCTTGCCACGGCCTCGTCGGTCAGGTTCTGGATCAGCTTCCGGGCCGCGTCCATGTCTTGACGCCACAGCGCCAGGTATTGATCTTCCATGGCGGCCTGTTTCGCCGCGAGGTCCGCCTCGAACCGCGCGATGGCCTCATGGGCCGCTGGAGCCAGACGCGGATAGTCCTGCAGGACCAGGGCCTGCATCTTGCGGGAGCGCCAGAACATGGAATGATCGTCGATTTGTCCGGTGGCGCCCTGGTAGGCCGCGGGCAGGACGGTCAGGCCCTTGTAGAAGGGCATGTACACGGCCAGGTCGGGCATGCCCAGGGCGATATGGTTGATGACCGCGATGTCGCCGGGCAGGTCGGGCCGGGTCTGGGTGATGTGGGAGAGGGAGGCGCGCATCACGCTGATGGGCCGGTAGGGTTCCTTGGGATTCTGGTGCATGTACGGATCATGCGGGGTGCCCTGGTACCGGTTGCGCAGGCCCGCGGCCACGTCCTGGACGGTCAGTTTGCGGTCCGGCTGGACGAAAACCGGATACAGCCCGTCCATGCGGTCGTACTCGATACCGGAGAAGAGCTTGAGCAACTCGCGGACCCGGGGGTAGTTGTAGGTGTGATCGTGTTCACCGTCGCTGATGCAGCAGGCGAAGAAATTGAACGCTTCGTCGGCCGGATCGTACAGCTTGTGTTCCACCAGAAAGTCCACGAAACCGGCGGAGGTCATCACGTTCATGGGATCATTGAAATCCACGTCCTGGAAGCGTCCCTGGTTCGCGGAAACAAAGTAGCTGTCCGCGGGGAGGCGCTGGGCCACCCAGTGATGCCCCGAGGCCGTTTCCAGATACCAGATCTCGTTGCGGTCGCTCAGGGCCACGCCAAAGCCCTCGTCGCTGACGCCGGCGGTCTCGATGACATGTCCCAGCAGGCGAATGCCCTCCCTGGCCGACGTGGCATAGGGCAGGACCACCGAGGTGATGGAGTCCTCGGTCAGGCCGGTGCCTTGCACGTAAGGGTCGACGGCCAGGATGGCCTCGCTGTTGAAGATGGTCTCCGTGGCCGAAATGGCCACGCCGTAGTCGTTGATCCCGGTTTCCTCGAAGGACAAAAGCTTCTGGCCTTCGGACTGCCATTTGGGAAAGGCCACGTACCCCAGGGCGTTGGGCGGCAGGTCCCAGGTGAAGGCGTTGTCGTTGGCCTGAAAGGTCAGGGCTTCCTTGCGCGGTTCGTGGCGGACGATGTTCTGGGCGTCGGATGCGCCGACATTGTCTTCATTGCGGGCGATGATCAGCGAGCCGTCCGCCGTGGCCTCGTGGCCCACCAGGATGGTCGTGCATGCGTTGGCCGGGACGGACGGCGCGAAGATAAAAGCAAAAATGGAGAGCGCAAAAAGCACCGCGATACCTGGAACGATGTTGCGGTGAGTACGGGGGATGGTTGTCATGGGGTTCGTCTCCTCTTGGACGGGTTCGGGGTGGGTATGTTCAGATTTTCTTGACGCCATGATCCTGACCTTCACTTCACGCCCAATGTTTCCGCGAAAACTCCCGGACCTGGGCCGCTGAATCCAGGTTCAGGGCCTGGGCCGCCAGTTCCCGGCAGCGGGCCATGTTCAGGGTGCGGACGAGGGCTTTGACCGCGGGGATCGAGGCCGCGCCGACGCTGAGTTCGGTTACGCCCAGGCCGATGAGGATGGGCACGGCTTCGGGGTCGCCGGCCAGACCGCCGCAGACGCCGCACCACTTGCCGTGGGCCGTCGCGGCCTGGGCCGCCTTGTGGATCAGGGCCAGTACGGCCGGGTCCAGGCCGTCGCAGTGCGCCGCCAGCCGGGGATGGCCGCGGTCCATGGCCAGGGTGTACTGGGTCAGGTCGTTGGTGCCCACGGAGAAGAAATCCGCCTCCTTGGCGAACTGCTCGGCCAGCAGGGCCGCGGAAGGGGTTTCGACCATGATGCCCACGGGGATGGACAGGGGTGTGTCTTGGCCCTCCAGGGCCTCGCGTTCTTCCTCGAACAGGGCCTTGGCCTCGCGAAACTCCGCCAGTCGGGAGACCATCGGGAACATGATCAGGGCCCGGGCTGCGTCTTGGCCCGCACCCTGATCTTGATCCTGAATTTGGGCTTGAACCTGCAAAGCGGCCCGGATCACGGCCCGCAGTTGGACGCGGAGCACCTCGGGACGGTCCAGGCCGATGCGGATGCCCCGCTCGCCCAGGAAGGGGTTTTCCTCGGGGGCGATGGGCAGATAGGAGAGGGGCTTGTCCCCGCCCACGTCCATGGTCCGGATGACCACCGGCCTCCTGCCGCCCACGGCGCCAAGGATCGCGGCGTAGATCTCGGTCTGCTCATCCTCTGAAGGAGCCTGGTCCCTGTTCATGAACACGAACTCCGTGCGCATCAGGCCCACACCCTCGCCGCCCATGGCCGCGCACTTTTTGGCGTCCTCCAGGCCGCCGATGTTCCCGGCCACCTCCACGCGCACTCCGTCCGCGGTGATTGCGGGGTCGTCCTTGGCCGCCAGGTCGCGGCGGCGTTTCTCCTCGACCTGGGCCATGTTCGCCCGCAGTTCCGCCATTTCCCGGTCCGAAGGATTGAGGCGCAGGACGCCCCTGGTCCCGTCCAGGATGGCCGGAGTGTCCTCGGGCAGGTCCATAAGACGCGGGTCAACCCCGGCCAGGGCCGGCAGGCCCATGGACCGGGCCAGGATGGCGACGTGGGACGTGGCCCCGCCGGTGACGCTGCACAGGCCGACCACCGGGTTTTGGTCCAGTTCGGCCAAGTCGGCCAGATCCGACGGCGTTAGGTCCCGGGCCGCGAGGATGGTGTCCGGAGGGTAGGCGACCTTGGTGGTGACCGCGCCCGTGAGGAAGCGCAGCACGCGCTGTCCCACGTCGTGCAGGTCATGGGCGCGCTGGGCCAGCAGTTCGTTGTCCAGGGCGGCCAACTGCTCGGCCTGGGCGGTGTAGGCCCGGCACCAGGCAAAGGCCGCGCTCTTGCCCTGGGCGATCAGGGCCTCGGCCTGGTCCAGAATCTCCGGATCATCCAGCAATTCCTTGTGGGCCGCGAAAATGTCCGCTTGGGGCGACGTGCCAAGCTTGCCAGGCTTGTCGGGCTTGCCAGTCTTATCGGGTTGGGCGGATTTTTGGCGCATGGCCTCGATCTCGTCCATGGCCAGGGTCGCGGCCCGGCGCAGATCAGCGCGCTCGGCGTCCGGCTCCCGGCCTGTTTCCCGGATATCGAAAACCTGGTCCTGCTTGCGGCGAATCCGGCCCACGGCCAGCCCCGGTGAGGCCGGGACGCCGGTGATCAGGTTCGGGTCGTCCGGTACCGTCGGCGGAATTTGAGCTTTGCCGCGTGGGACGGGGGCCGTGCCTGTGGTCGGGCCTGTGGTAGGTTGGGGTTTGGCAGCTACGCCCGCTTCCCCCAGCCCGGAAGCCAGGGCCTGGACCAGGGCGGGCAAGGCCTTTGCCGCGTCCGGGCCGACGGCTTCCACGGTCACGACGTCGCCCTGCTTCGTGGCCAGGTTCATCAGGGCCACCACGCTGCGGGCATTGGCCTTTTTTCCGTGCAGGACCAGGCGCACGTCGGCCTGGAATCCCTTGGCCAGGTTGGCCAGCACCGCGGCCGGCCGGGCGTGCAGGCCGCTGGGGTTGATGATGGCCACGGGCTCGGAGACCAGGACGTCCGCCTCGGCCTGGGGCGTTGCCTCGCTCGCGTCGGGAGTTGCGGTCTGGGCCGCGAAGCTGATCCGCAGGGCCACGTCCCGCCCGGCCACGACCTGGCCCTGTGCCGGGCTGAAAAGTGCTCCATCCCCGGCATTGTCCACGACCATCTGGGTCAGCAGACTGGGCGCGTTCCGGGAGATGAAGTCCGGATCAAAGACGATCAAGGGCGCTCCGGCCTGGACCACGTCGTCCTGCCTGACCCGGGGGGTGAAGCCCTGGCCGCGCAGTTTGACCGTGTCCAGGCCGATGTGCAGCAAAACCTCCAGGCCGTTTTCGGCCTGGATGGTCAGGGCGTGGTTGCCGGCATGGAGGTTGACCACCCGCCCGGCGCAGGGGGCCAGCAGCGTGGAGCTTTCCGGCTGGATGGAAATGCCGTCGCCGACCATTTTTTGGGCAAAGACCTGATCCGGAACCTCTTCCAGGGGGACCAGCCGTCCGGAAAGCGGCGCGAGCAGGACCAGGGGCTCGTGCCGAAGATCTGCCTGGGGCGTTGATACCTCGGGATCCGCCGCGCCTTGTCCGGACATGCTTGGCCCGGACATTTCTGGCCCTGACTCCGCGCCGAGCAGAAACTGCTCCATGGCGGTTTTCAGGTTTTCGGAGCGGGGTCCGAAAATGGCCTGCATGTTCCGGCCCACCACCATGACCCCGGTCGCGCCCAGGGCCTTGAGCCGGGCCTGGTCAGCCCGGGCGGGGTCCGCCACCTCCACCCGCAGCCGGGTGATGCAGGCGTCCAGGCTGACGATGTTCTCCCGCCCGCCAAAGGCCGAAACCAGGTTTCGCGGAAGTTCCCGGGCCAAGTCGCCGGTCGGGCTCCCGGCCTGGCCCTGGTCGTCGATCTCGGCGTCGGCTGCAACGTCTTCCCGGCCCGGCGTCTTCAGATCCCAGGCCCGGATCAGCACCCGGAAGGTTCCATAGTAGATCAGGCCCACCAGGGGGCCGAAGACCAGCACCAGCCAGGGCTTGGTGTCCAGGGCGAAAAACAGGGCAAAATCGATGAAGCCCTGGGAAAAGGTGAAGCCCAGTTTCGCGCCCAGCAGGCTGAACAGGAGCTGGCAGCCCGCGGCGAACACCGCGTGGATGGCGTAGAGCACCGGGGCCACGAACATGAAGGAAAATTCAATGGGCTCGGTGATGCCCGTGAGGAAGGAGGTCAGGGCCGCGGAGAGCATGATTCCGCCGGTGCGCACCCGGTTTTCCGGCCTGGCCGTGTGCCAGATGGCAATGGCCGCGGCGGGCAGGCCGAACATTTTGAACAGATAAGCCCCGCCCAGGATTCCGGCGGTGGGGTCCCCGGCGAAAAATCGGTTGATGTCCCCCCGGACCAGCACCCCGTCCGCGGTGGTAAAGGACCCGATCTCGAAGAAAAAGGGCACGTTCCAGATGTGGTGCAGGCCGAAGGGGATCAGCAGCCGCTCCACGAAGCCGTAGATGGTCACGGCCAGGGTCGGGTTGCCGTAGGCCGCGTACTGCGAAAACCGCTCAATCCCGGTCCCGGCAAAGGGCCAGATCAGGCTGAGCACGAAGCCCAGAGCAATGGCCGCGAAGGCCGTGACAATGGGCACGGAACGCTTGCCCGCGAAAAAGCCCAGATACTGGGGCAGCTCGACGCGGTAGAAGCGGTTGAACATTTTCGCGGCCACGGCCCCGGCCAGAATCCCGCCCAGAACTCCGGTATCCATGGCGTTGATGCCCATGATGCCCTTGGTGACAATGGTCAGATCCAGGGTCTGGGTCACGAAGTCCCATTGCTGATAAATCTTGGCCAGCACGCCCAGGGTGGCCAGCATGACCACGTACCCCACCACCGCGGCCAAGGCGGCCACGCCGTCGTTCTTGGTCAATCCCAGGGCCACGCCGATAGCGAAAATCAAGGGCAGACTGCCGAAAATCGCCGAACCGGCCGCGGCCATCAGCAGGGAGAGCTGCACCGGCATCCAGGAAAACTGGGCGCTGCCCACGCCCAGCAGGATGCCGGCAATGGGCAGCACGGCCACGGGAAGCATCAGGGCCTTGCCGATTTTCTGCAACGTGGCGAAGGAATTGGTCAAGGTGGACATGACGGGGATGCTCCTTGTCGCGAGGTTTTGGGTGGCCTTTTATACCAATTTTACTTCGGTAATGCGTTATTCGCTTGAAAAAAATGCAGTTACCGGGGTCGGCGTCGGTATCGGGGTCGAATTATGGTTATAGGCGAACAAACAGTATCGATCCCGATACCGATACCGATACCGAAAGAGAATTTTTGAATTAGAAATGGTATTAGGGGCAGCAGCATGGCCCTTGACTGACGCCATATCACCCGGAAAGCATGCTTGCCAACGACCGGGTGAGTCGATCCGCGGCGCGAAGCGCCGGGCGGACTGGTGTTGCGAGCAAGGCATTGTTCTTCCAGCGGGAAACCTTGTACAGCGTGGCGAAGTCCATGGCCGGAGCCGCGGCGTACTGGCCGCTGATCAGTTCTCCGCCTCGGCGGACATTATCCAGCATGAAGGCCGGAAGCCGGAGATGATAGGGGTTGCGGCCGGCCTGACTCGCATGGCTGGCCGCCGCGGCCACCAGAAGGGCCGTGTCTTCCGGGCTGGATTCGACCATCAGGTTCGGCGCCGGATTCGTGCTCCAATACTCCGTCTCGAAGATCAGACCGCCGAAGGCTTCGCCATTGGCGGCCATGACCTGAAGAGCGTCCTTCACCAGCCAATGCGTCCCAAGATGCGTGGAATGCCAGTCCCCGGCATGGGGCAGGAAAATGCAGGCCGGACGGTGTTCCTGAAGGATACCCCGTACGCATTGGACCATGCCGGCCCAGTGCGCGGGATTGTCGTGACGCGCGGTGAGGTTCACCGAGCTGAACCCTTCCGGTCGGGTGTGAATCAGGCCGAACCCGAGCAGGGCGCAAGAGCGCTCCGCTTCCAGCCGCCGGACGGCGCGTTCTTCCACCCTGCTGCCCAGGGTCACGGCCACGTTGACCACGTTCAGGCCTGCTTCCCTGGCCAGACGCAGCGGTAGGCCGCCGACCAGGGCTTCATCGTCGGGGTGCGGAGAAAACAGGAGCACATCGGCGCGCTCCGGCTCGATTTCCGGCGGTCGGCACTCAGTATCCAACGGCGTATCCGAAGGTGTTTCCGGCGGTGTATCCGACGGTGTATCTTGCGGTGTATCTTGCGGTGTATCCGATGGTGTAATCAGTGCGGCCTCGCGCACGGCATCCCGGAGCGAGCGGACAAAGGGCAGATAGGCGGAAGCAATCACGGCTGTCCGGCTCGCCTATTTCCAACGCAGCAGATGGTCCGCGATGTTTTCCGCCCGGGCCCCGAACACCACCTGGGCCGTGTTCGCCGACGGCCTGATCACGCCCTTGGCCCCCAGGCTTTTGAGGGCCGCGTCGTCCATCAGGGCCCCGTCGCGTACTTCCAGGCGCAGCCGGGTGATGCAGGCGTCGATGGACACCAGGTTGTCCAGGCCGCCGCAGGCCTGGGCCACCTGGCGGGCCAGAAGCTCATGAGGATGCTCCCGAGGATGTTCCTGAAGACGCTCTTGAGGACGCTCCTGAAGGTTCGCCTCCAAAGCCCGGCCCGACCCGGCGGCCTCGGTCGGGGTGACCACCGGGCCGGTTTCACGTTCTCCTCCGGCGGAGTCCTCGCGGCCCGGGGTCTTCAGGTCAAAGCGCAGGATCAAAAACCGGAACAAGAGGTAATAGACCGCCAGGAAGACCAGCCCTTGGAGAATGAGCATGTACCAGCGCACGGCCAGGGGGTTGCGGCTGGAAAGGATCAGGTCGATCAGACCGGCGCTGAACCCGAAGCCGGCGATCCACTGCATGGACGCGGCCAGGTACAGGGAGATGCCGGTGAGCAGGGCATGGATCAGGAACAGCCAGGGTGCCAGGAACAGAAAGGCGAACTCCACAGGCTCGGTGACCCCGGTCAAAAACGTCGCGAATCCGGCGGCCAACATGATCGACGCGGTCCGGGCGCGGTTTTCGGGCCGGGAGGTGTGGACAAAGGCCAGGGCCGCGCCCACCAGCCCGAACATCATGATCGGAAAGAACCCGGCCTGATACATGCCGGTGACGCCGGGAATCCCTACACCTTCACCAATGGATCTGGCCCCGCCCAGAAAGTTGGGGATGTCGTTGATCCCGGCCACGTCGAACCAGAACACCGAGTTCAGCGCATGGTGCAGCCCGGTGGGGATCAAGAGGCGGTTGAAAAAGCCGTACGCCCCGGCGCCCGGCGCTCCCAGCTCGGAAATGGTCTTCCCGAATCCCACCAGCCCCTCGTACAGAATGGGCCAAAGAACATAGAGCACCGCGGAGACGCCGATCATCGCCAAAGAGGTCAGAATGGGCACCAGGCGGCGACCGCTGAAAAAGGCCAAAGACTTGTGCAGTTCCACGGTGCTGAACCGGTTGTAGAGCCCGGCGCTGATGACCCCGGAGAGGATGCCGATGAACTGGTTGTTGATCTTGCCGAAGGCCGGGGACACGTCAGCCAAGGGGATGTCCAGGATCTGGGCAATGGTTTCCGGGGCGCAAAGCCTGGTCACCACCAGAAAACCCACCAGCCCGGCCAGGGCCGCGGAGCCGTGCTTGTCCCTGGACATCCCGAAGGCCACGCCGATGGCGAACAGCAGCGGCATGTTATCCAGAAGCACGCCCCCGGTATGAATCAGAAACGCGGCCAGGGCATTGTTGGCCCCCCATCCCGTGGGGTCAATCCAGTACCCCACCCCCAACAGGATGGCCGCCGCCGGAAGCACGGCCACCGGTATCATCAACGAGGCCCCGATTTTTTGTAAAAACGGCAATGGATTCATGTCGTTCCTTGTGGTGGATATGATGGCAAATCCATCAAATGCAACATCTATCTATTTATATGAATTTGTTGATATTTTGCTTTCTTTAGACCATCCACTCCTCAGTCGCGTATTCCGCCCGGGCCTCGTGGGCTTCGTAGGGTCGAACAGCAGCGCGCTCCGGACAGCTAGTTGAAATAAACAGGCTGTCCATTTCCCAATGCGCCGGATTATTATGGAATGGAGTGCCGTATTCGCGAGTTTTCTCAGTCATCACCCTGGCGCAGAGCCTGCCACGGACTCGATCCGGGGCGGGGTCCAGGTGTTTTTGTGTGGTTCACTTGCCCGGAGTGTTTGAGCAGTTACGTTTTGCCGATTAAAGCGTACGTGGCTGAAACTTGACGCACTATCTTGGTTTCGGGAATGATGACATCCGCGAAAAAAGGCATCTCAAGAAAGTGCCATCCCCCTAAGCGTTTCAACCAGGAAGAGGTTTCCCCGTGAATGTTCTTTTTCTTCAGGCCATGGAAGTGATCAGGACAAGTACGTTTCCGTTCCACTCCTTCGATTCCGTCAACACGATATTGGAAAATCTGGATAGGTTCGTCAAATCTCCCGACATGGACAAGGAGGCGGCAACGGCCATGGTGGATGTCTGCATTAACCTCCTGCTCAATTCCATCAGCAATAAATACACCTTCTTGCAGATCAATGAATTTATCATGCGTCTGAACGCGTTGAAGGATGAGCTGAACGGCATGCCCAGGGACGCGGGCATGCCGGGTCCGAATAATGCAAACGGGTCGGAATTGGAGTGAAGTCTTTCGCCGCGGCTTTATTGAAGATTTGGCTCGGGGCAGACAGGATGCCTGCCCCGCCATGAAAAGGGCTGACCGGAGTTCATGAGCCGTTGCGACAAGGAAAAGGGAATCATGCTGTTTCCTTAAGGAAAGGCGTGCCGGAATGCGAAACAGCCTCCTTCCTCTTCCCCCCTATTCCGCGATTTCGGTGCGGCGCATCACCAGCCAGGCCAGCAGGAAGGCGAGCAGGGAGCATCCAATCAGCAGCAGGCTGGACGCGTACACGGGCCGGTGGAGATCCTCGAGCACGCTGAAATAGCTGGCCAGGAAAACGACGCTCATGGCGATGAACAGGATCACCCCGGTGGTGCGGCGGATGAAAACGTATTTGGAATCGTAACTGGACTTGAGGATGATGGCGAAGAGCATGACGTTGAAGAGCGTGACCAGGAAGGCCAGGTAGTCCATGCCGCTGCTCTGGCTCCAGCGTTGCACTTTCCAGGTTTCCTCGGTGTAGATCTTCCTGACCCCCTCGATATGGGCCTCGGCGTTGAACTCCGGCTCCCCGCCCCGGGTGAAGAGCTGGAGGATGATCACGTCGCCGGGGTTCAGCAAGGTCGGGGCAATGGTCAGAGCCTTGGGCGAAAGCGTGGTCTCGATGTTCATGTCCGTCGGGAGGAGCTGATAGTGCACCTGGATGATGGTCGGCTCGTTGGTCACCTCGATTGCCAGGGGCGCATCGTAGTCCCGGCCGCGGATGGGGATGTTGCCCGTGTTCCGGATGACCAGGGTGGTCAGATAGGGATCTTCCGCAGGCTGCCCGTCCACCAGCAGCCCGATGGTCGGCTGGGGATGGATGTCCATGGCCTCCACGGGGGTTTTGTCCACCTTCTTGATCTGCAAGCCCTTGCCCGGCAGATTGGTTGCGGTGATCATGTTCGCCAAGGCCACGGCAATGACGATCAGGGCCGCGACGACCAGCATGGGCCAGTTCTTTTCCAGGAATTCATTCATGATGAACCTCGCTTCCGGCCCATGGCCGGGAAAGTTGATTTCCGCGCCCTTGCCACAAGGATGCTTCCTCAGCTTCTGACCTTGACCTTGGTCTGACTCGGCGCGGCCGGCTGGCCCACGGCGTTTCTGTTGTTATGGGTCGTGGCATCGTTCAGCCGCACCGAGGGGCTGCCCTGGATCTTCACCTTCAGGCTCGAGGCGACGAAGGCCACCTGGCCCTTGAACGTGCCGGAAACCACCCCCCCGGGCGTGCCGGGCTCGTCTCCGCTGCTGGGCATGCATTTGGATTTCTTGGTCAGGGCCGGCATGCCCGCGATGAAGACCTTGGTGGCCGCCGGGTTGCCTTGGGCCGTCATGCCGATGTTCGGATAGGGAACGGTCACCAGCCCGTTCGGGGCCGGGGTCTTGCAGACGTCCAGACTGGAGATGATCTGCGTGTTCTTGGTGGTCAGGGCAAACATGTCTCGACTCCCTACCCGATGTTGATCTTGTCGGCGTCCACGGTCACGTCGTCCTTGGCCAGGATGGAGGCTCGCCCGGCCTTGATCACGCAGCTTTTCTCCACTTCCGTGCGCAGCCGCTCGGCCCGGTGCAGCTCGAACCCCGTGCTACGAATGACGCGGCCTACGCGGGAGACCATGTGCGCGGCCAGAAGCTGGATGCGTTCGCCCGCGGCCTTGATCCGCCGCACCCCGGCATGCAGGGATTCCGCCAGCAGGTCCAGGCGGACGAAACGCATCCGGCCGCACGCCGCGGTCAGGGACAGTTCCCGGCTGGAAAGCCGCGCCTCTTTCGCCCCTTCCATGTCCAGGGTCTCGGCCTGCAACCGCAAGCTCCCCTTTTCAGCCACAATCCGCACGTCTCCGGGAAAATCCAGGGCTCTGTCCCGGGATTCGCGCTCCAGCACACTGAGCAGGTAGTGCTCATCCCCAGCCTTGTCCACGAGCAGCAGCACCATGTCCTCGGCCTGAGGCTGCAACAGGCAGCCCGCGGCGCGCCTGGCCCAGATCTGAAAGCCGCTCTCCAGCAACTCGACCTTCCAGGACTGGTCAAGGCGTCCGACAACCCGGCCCTTGCGCAGATCCTGCCCGGTGCCCGGTTGATCCCTTGGCTGATCCCGTGACTGATCCCCCGGCCATGCGTCAGGGCCGTTCTCCAAAAGTCTCTCGGGCATCCTTGCCGGACGGACCTGGACCACGCGCAGGTTCAGGCCCTGGGGCCGGACTTCCTTGCATGTTTGGGCGGCGTTCATGATTTCTCCTGTTTCGGTCGGCTTGTCGGCTTCCAGGTTTCCGCCTCCAGCAGGGGGCGATCCATCTCCCGGACGGCATCGAGGTTGGCGCCGGTCCAGATTGCGGCAGTGCGGTCCACCCGGTGCAGGTTGGCCATGAGCAGGTTGGCCCCGCTGAAATCGGCGCCATTGATCCGGGCCCGGGAAAAATCAGCATACGCCAGCCCGGCCTGCCGAAAGATGGTCCCCTGGCAGTCCGCGTCGTGGAAAAGCCCGGCGGACAGGTTGGCGCGGGTGAAGTTCGTGGACGTGAGCACGGCGTCGGTGAAAATGCCGTCCGGCATGTCCGCGTCCAGGAATGCGGCCCTGGACAGGCTGGTTCCCTGCAGGAAAATGAAGCGGCCCTGGGAGCGGGTGAAGTCCGCCTCGTCCAGGTCGCAGCGCATGAACCGACATTGGGTTACGTCCATGCCGACGAACCTGGCCCCGCGCAGGGAGCAGTCCGCGAACATGGCCATGCGCAGGTCGCAGTCGGCAAAGGAAAGCCCGCCCAGCTCGGTCCGGTCCATCCTGGCCATGGTCAGGTTGACGTCCCGCAGGTCGGCCCCGACCAGGTTGCAGTCCGCGAAACTTGCGCGGAACAGGACGACGCCGTGGATGACTGTCCGGTCCATGGCGCAGCCGCTGAAACAGGCCCGCTCCAGCGAAGCGCCGGTCAGGTCGGCCCGGCTCAAGTCGGACTGCTCAAAGGTCGCGAACCGCCCCGAGCAGCGGTCGAGCCTGGCCTCCAGGAGAGGCGTGGACTCGAAGGTGCATTCCTCGACGCAGGCTCCGGAGAAACCGGCGTTCTCGGCCCGGCACGCCTTGAAGACCGCGCCGGTCAGGTTGGCCCCGGACAGGTCGGCTCCGGCCAGGTTGACCCGGTGCAGCGCAACCCCGGACAGGTCGGCCCCGGACAGGTTCAGTCCGGAGCAGTCCGCGTCCCGTAGAGACCGTTCCTTGAGCAGCATCGTCAGACGGGTGTCTTCAGTCATGGTCCGCCTCGGCGTTGTTGCGGTCCAGCACGGTGCGGCCGACGTTCACGTCCCGTGGCAGATCCCGGGCAATGCGGCACTCGTGGAGGTCCGCGGCGAAGAGGTTGGCATCCTGGATAGTTGCTCCCGAGCAGTCGGCCCGTCGCAGGGAGGCCTCGAACAGGTTGCAGCCGGTCAGCTCGGCCTCCTGGAGCCGGGCCTTGTCCAGGACAGCCTGCTTGAGGCTGGCCAGGAAAAGGTTGGCCCGGCTGAGATCGGCCTTGGCCAGATCGGCCTGGTCCAGGCGGGCCTGTTCCAGGCGCGCGCCGGTCAGGGACGCCCCGGACCAACAGGCGTCCGTGCAGTCGGCGCGCGAAAAATCCGCGCCAGAGGCTCTGGTTTGGCTGTCCGCCCGGGAGCCGGCCAAGTCCGCGTCCTGGAAAACCGCCCGCTCCAGGTTCGCTTCCTGAAGACGCAGGCCAGGCGCGGTCAGGCCGTTGCCGTTGAGGCCCCGCATGCTGGCCCCCCGGCAGTCCGCGTCCGATGCCCTGGCCTGGGACAGATCCAGCCTGTCCAGGCAGGCTTCCTGGAAGGAGGTCTTTACCGCCGAGCAGTTCCTGGCCGATCCGCCGGACAGGGACGCTTTTTCAAAATCCGCCTCGTCCAGGGTCGCCCCGTCCAGGCGGACCCCCTCGAGAACGGCGTCGTGGGCCACGGCCTGGGACAGATTGGCCCCGGACAGGTCAACGTCCTTCCAGGCCACGCCGGACATCAGGCAGCCGCGCAGGTCCGCTCCGGAAAGGTTTTGGCCGGAAAAGTCGCATTGGGTCAGGTCGCAATGGGCCAGGCTTCCGGTTTTTCGGAGCCGTTCCAGGGCCTGCTCCGTGCTCAGCGGTTCGTCCGGTGCGGGCGGGGCGTCAACGTGCTCAGGGAAATCCAGCCTTGGTTCGTCCTGCGCTTCATCCGCTCCAGGTTCGGCTTTCCGTCCCAGGGTGGAAAGACCGGCCAGGCTGGCCACGGCCGCGCCTGCCGCGGTAAAGGCGACCAGGGCCTTTTCCAGTTCCAGGCGAACTTCCGGGGCCAAGTCCGGGGCCTCGGCCATCTTGCGCAGGGTGGCCAGATGGTCGCCGGTATCGGCCATGGCCGCGGCCTGCTGCTCGTCCATCCAGTTGTGCAGCTCGGCATCGGACAACCCGTATCGTTCCTGAAGGCTTCGGGTTTCCTCCTGGATGCTCTCCACGAGATTGGCCAGGGCCGCCAGGGGATTGGCCTCGCCCGATCCTGGTTCAGGCCCTGGTTGCGGCCCCTGGTCCGCGGCCCCTGAAAGGGGGCTTTTCCGGGTCTGTTCAGCCAGCCATTCCTCGACCTGCTCCTGATCCAGGCGCAGCTCCTGGAGAAGATCCCGGATCTGCTGCTCCAGGGAGTCCACGGTCTCCTGCAGCGGGGAGCGAGCCGCCGCCGCGACTCCGGCACCAACCCCGGCCCCGGCCAGGCCGACCCCCAGAAGCGCCGCCTCGTCTTGTACCGAAGGCACCGATTCCGCGGGGGTTTGTCCGGTGTCCGTCAGGGCGTCTGGTTGTGCGTCTGGTTGGGAGTCTGGCCCGGGGTGCAGGGCTTCGCGGCACTGGCACCGGTACTCTTCCACGGGGATCGGCTCCCGGGATGCGTCTTCGGCCAGGGCCAGCACCGCGGCGACATCCTCGCACTCCTCGTCCTGCACCGGAACAACGCCCCGGAAGAGCAGAACCCCCAGCATGCGCTCGGGGAACAGCCACAGGGTTTCCATGGCGCAGGGCAGCTCGAGGAAAGCGCCCCCGCGGGAATCGGCGCGCTGGATGAACAGGCGCCCCCGCAGGCGTGGGACGCTGCCCCGCAGGATCGGGCTTTGGGGATGCATGTTGTGGATGGCCACGTCCTCCCCTCCGGCCAGAAAGCCGGGCAGACGCTGGTCCGCTGGAGCGGCGCAGGCGAATTTCGGGTCCGTGTCCCGAGGTAGGCCGGGCCAGTTCGTCTTCAGCCACGCGGCGTCCGTCGCCCCCAGCAGGCCCTGGCGCTGGGGCCAGGTCACGGGCATGGCCATGAGCCCGGCAGGGGTCTGTTGCATGTCAAAGGGGTCTGGCAAGTCCCAGGCCAGGACGTTGGGCCGGGGACGGGGCACGTCTTTTAACGGGTCAAAGCCCTTGCCTTGCGGGTTGTACTCGTGGCCCTCGCCGCCAAAGGCCCTGGCCCAGGAAATCTCCATGCGCGTGAAGGGCGCGGGCTCCCCGGCCTTGTCCGGGGAGAGAACCCGGTCTCCGAACACCTTGAGGCGCTTGACCGCCTCGCCCACCTGGACCGAGCACTCCAGGACCGGGACGGGCGCGGGGGAACAGGCCGCGGCGTAGACCAGGAATTCCGAGCAGGGCTTGGGTAGCCCGGCGTCCAGGACATCGCCTTCCGGAATCGTGGATTCCACCGTTTCCCAGAGTTCCTCCTCGGGAACCAGGGCGTCCAGCGGCCCGTCCGAAGCCGATCCCAGGCGAAACCCGGCCAGCAGTCCCAGGCAAAGGACGGACTTGCCCTGAAGGTCGCCGACCCAGGGCAGGCCCGGCGCCACGCTGTAGAGCAGGGAGAAGGGAGGCGGGGTGAGGATTTTCATTACGCCAATTCTATAGTGCGATTCCGTGTAATTTTTATGGCGTTTTCTGCGTTTAATGTTTTGAATACAATCTTGATATTGTCTTTTGCCTTAAGCGTGAGTGTATTTTTGCCTTCGATTGTTGTTTCTTTTGATACAACATCTATGCTATTCCCCTTATTCAGGGAGATGCTACAATTTTGATCTTTATTTATCAGACTGATTATTTCCCCTTTATTGTAAATCTGGATGATCGATCGATTAGTATCGTTAACCACTGTTGCCGAGAATTCCGCTCCAGCATTTACACTCGCATCCACATTGACAGTCAAACCCACCTTGCCGAGTTTCATTACGGTCGTATGGCGCGCCATCTTGCCCCGCAATTGCTCCGCAATCTCGGAAATATTTCTGTAGGCCGATATTGCCAAGCCTATCCCGCAAATGCCTGCCAAGCCTCCCCCAACGGCCATCCAGGGGGTCGCCTGCTCCATCTTGGCCTCATTCAGGAACGCTGTCTGGAAACTGTTGGCCGCCAGAACAACGCCAGCCCCGGCGGCCAGGCTGGCACCCAGTCCTTGCCACAGAGCCTTGTTCGCCTTCTTGACCAGTTCAGCCGTGACCTCCGTTGTTCCACCCTTGAAGACCAGGTTGTCGAGACCGATTTGCGTTGATTCGTTTTTGATCGAGAGCTCGGTATCGCCGAAACGGATCTGGGAGCCCTTGTTGTACGTCACTCTGTTGCCGAGATTGCAGTTCACGCCCAAGCCCGCCAAGATGTTAGATTTCAGCCCTCCGTTGATATTGACGCTCTCCCCCACGGTGATTGAATTGCTTCCCCCGACGGTGGCGCTGCAAAAATCGCCGACTACCAGCCGTTCCATCTTGCCATTCGTGTACTCAATGATGGACCCGCCGCCGCCGGGCTCGGTGGAGCCCACGGCGATGCCGCTTTCGTGGAAGGGGGAATACAGGCCGATGAATTCCTGGCCCTGCTTGTCGCCGAACACGAGCTGGTTGCCGCCGGCGCTGCGGATGGCGCTGGCCGGGGCGTTAGTGTCCCGGACGATGCTCTGGTTGGCGAAGTTGGGCACGGCCGAGGCGATGACAGGCCGGTCAACGTCCCCGTCAATAAAGGTCAGCAGCACTTCCGCCCCCTTGTGCAGGGGGAAGTGCATGCCAAAGCCGTCCCCGCCGTAGGGCTGGGCCATGCGGATCCAGGAGGAGGCCTTGCCCCCGGGCCTGCTGGAAAGGTCAAAGGGCAGACGCACCTTGTAGCGGCCCTGCTCGTCCAACTCGGCGTACTGACCGCCCCCTTCGGCGTCGATGACAGCGTTGATCACGCCGTAGAAGCGGGGCCACGGCGTTTTACGCGGATGACGGTACTGGACGCTTTTGGGGATGGCTGAAAAGGTGTTGCTGTAGGCGTCCTTCGCCTCCCTGTCCGACAGGCAACGGCCCAGCCCGGACATGAGATAGCCGGTCTGGGTGCCCTCGTGCTTGATGTACACCGGCAGGTATTCCGCATTGGCGCTCTCCCGAAAGTGGCCGTTCAGGCGAAAGGCGCTCCCGGTCCGGAGAAAGGCCGCGGTGCTGCGCCCTTTGTAGCGGGTCTTGCGGCACTTGGCCTCCTCGGCGCGGATGGCTGACTGCTGGCGGGCCTCGTCCATGGTCTTGAAATTGTCGCCGTACACGTAGAAATCGCCGATGCCGGCTGCGTCGATGTCCGCCTCGGCCCGCAGGTCCAGGGAGGGCTTGCGGTAGTTGTAGTCCTTGACCTTGACCTTGCCCGGCAGGGCGTTCTGCTCGCTGACCAAAGCGGTACACAGCTCGTTGCGGCTTTTGGTGTCCAGCCCTCGGCCCCGGACGTATTCCAGGGGTGGCTGGTCAGGGTCCAGGGAATGGGCCACGGAGGTGTCCGTGATGATCAGCTTGTCGCTCTGGTCGCCCTGCTCGAAAAAGTAGTACATGCCCTCGCGTTCCAGCCAGCGGGTGAAGAACTGGTAGTGCGACTCGTTGAACTGGCAGACGTATTCCCGCTGGGCATAGCCGCGGGTCAGGCGGAACTCGAAGTCGTTGGCAAACAGGATATTGGAGCCCTTCAGGATCTCGGCCAGGAAATCCGGAGCGGACTTGTCCAGAAAGACCTGGTTGTGGCTGGTCAGGGTCAGTCTCCACAGCCTGGGCACGAGCACGGCGCGGTAGAATACGTACCCGTCCACGGAGCGGAGCTGCTCAAAGCGCGAGACCGCGCCGTGGATCGGCAGATCCTTGTCCTCCCGGCGCAGGGTGAGTACGGCCAAGCCTCCGTGGGCTTGGTCCAGGTCCAGGTCGTCGCGTTTCGACACAAGCTCGATCTGAAACTCGTACAACTGCGACAGCCCCTCGGTTCCCGTGAATCCGACCACGGAGAACGTGTCCTCCGGGCATCCCCTGAAAACGAAGGAGAACAGTTCCTTTCTGGCCATGCGTCACCTCGCTGGATACACTGTTTACTTTCGTGCCCCTACCATGGGCGAACCATGACGGCAAGGCGGAGCATCAGGAACACCAGGAACATCAAGGGGATTCTGTTCTCGACTCGCAACTCGTCAGCAAAGCCAGAGAAAAGTCCTGGATAGCGTTAACGCCCCGGCCCGTGGACGGATAGGCCCCGTGGATCGCGGATCGCGCGAAAATCCGGCCCCAGTCCGCATGGTCCGCTTCGGCGAGATCGGCGACGATATCCGGGTCGGCGAAGGGATCAAAGTGGATGTCCGAGAACCATAAGACCTGATTGTCGCCCCCGCTGCCAGACCCGCTGCAGGAAAACAGCAGCAGGACCGAAAGAACCAGCAGCCAGGCCGCCCCCTGCCGGGAAAAGAGATACAGTCGCATTGTTTCCTCCTTTTCAGAGGCTCAAATCCATCAGGTTGCGCGAAAAGCCGGAGTCATTAAGTAGCGCCAAAAATCCGCCCCACGGGGGTCAACTCACTGGTCGAGATCCTTCAGCAACTCCCGCAGAAAAAGGGCTACCCGCTCCACGGACGGCACGTGCAGACGTTCCTTGGGGGTATGGACGTATTCCATGGTCGGGCCGATGGAGATGATTTCCATGTGGGGGTATTTTTCGGCGATAAAGCCGCATTCCAGGCCGGCATGGACCACCTCGGTCTGGAGCGGGGTGGAGAAGGCCCGTTCGTAGGCCACCAGGGCTTTTTTGTAGAGGGCGGCTTCCGGGTTGGGCGGCCAGGCGGGGAACTGGCTGCGGCGGTTGGTCGCGGCCCCAGCCTGGGCGGCGGTTTGCTCGATCTCCCGGGCCAGGTTTTCCAGCTTTTCCGGGGAAAAGCCGCGGTGAAAGACCGTCAGTTCCAGAGCCGCGTCCGTGGTCAGCAGAATGCCGATGTTGTTGGAGGTCTCGGGCAGTCCGGGAAAGATTTCCGACCATTCGTAAACACCCTGGGGAATGGCCAGGATCAATTCGATCAGGCGGGCGGAGTCCGTCGCGGAAAGGGCGGCGTCCGCCGGGTTTGCAAGCGCTTGCAGGGTGACGGAGAAGCCGGTTTCCTCGGGGTATTCGTCGCGGATTTCCTGCTCAAAGGCGGCGATCCGGGCACGGAGCGCGTCATCGTGTTCCGGCTCAAGAGCCAGGATCAGTTCCGAGGCCGGGGTGATGGCGTTGTCCGCCGAGCCTCCGGCAAAGCTGATCAGCCTGAACGGTATGGCCTCGTCCAGGGCCCGGGCGACGAGGACGTTGGCATTGGCCCGGTTCTTGTGGATTTCAACGCCGGAGTGGCCGCCCAGCAGGCCGTCCACGCGCAGGGAGTACATCGCCTGGCCGGGGGAAAGGGGGGTAAAGGCCAGGGGCAGGGTGATTTCCAGCTTCACCCCGCCGGCCGCGCCCAGGGTCACGAAGCCCTCGGTTTCGGAGTCGATGTTGATGAACCGTTCAGCTTTCAGGGCGTCCTCGGCCAACCCTTCCGCACCGGACATGTCCACCTCCTCGTCCGTGGTGAACAGCAGTTCCAGGGCCGGGTGCTTCAGCCCCGGCTCCTCGGCCAGGAACAGGGCGATGGCCATGCCGATCCCGTCGTCCGCGCCCAGGGTGGTGTCCGTGGCCCGCAGCCAGTCGCCTTCCCGGACCAGACGGATGGGGTCGGTGGTGAAATCGTGGTCCGAATCCGCCGTTTTCTGGCAGACCATGTCCATGTGCGCCTGCAGGGCCACCACCGGCGCGTCGGCATAGCCCTCGGCGGCAGGAACGGAAATCAGGACGTTGAGGAACTCGTCGGTTTTAACCGGAAAACCCCGCTCCTCGGCCCACTGGACCAGCCAGGCCGCAATGCGCTCCTCGTCCTTGGAGCAGCGTGGCACCTGGCTGATGGCCTCGAAAATGGCCAAAATGCGCGTGGTGTCCGCGCCGTCGTCGGCCAGCACCGGCCCCTGCTGGTCAGGCACGACCTCGGCGGCCAGGGCCGAGGTCGAAAAAACAAGGGCCAAACAGGCCAGACCGGCCCACAGCAGTCCCATCGTGATCATACATTTCATCGCGAATTCCTCCGATTAAACTGTTTTTTTCAGCGTGACTCCCGGCATGGACGCCATCGGATAACTGACGGGCATCCTGGGGACCATACGAAACCCGGGTCCGCATCGCCCGCTCAACCCAGTTTGATCATCCCTCCGTCAAGCGTCATCTGGCCGATGGCATTCGCGTTAAATTTGGACGATTTCAGGAAGATTCCGGAGGATTTGTTCACGATCAGCGATTCGGATACCGCCTTGATCTGAACCTTTTCGTCATCAACCCTCACATAGGGCTCATTCGAGCCCTTCATAGTTGTTCCGACATCATCCAACCTGATAGTTGGCTTCTTCGGGTGGACCAAGCTGATCTGATTGTTCGCATCAATGCTAATCGTTGCATCTCCTTCCACGGATGTCTTTTTCACTTGAAAGGTTTTGCCGTCGTCCAATGTAATCGACACATTTTTCTTATTTCTCAACGTAATTTGTTCACCCTTCGGGGTGATGAGCAGCCCGGATGCTTGCTCAGGAGTACCCACTTTGAGGATGAGCTTGGCATCTTTCGCGACGGTATTGTTCACCTTGATCTCGACGCCTTTCTTGTCAATATTTATCGTGCCGGCCATGGGCGTTGCTGTAATTTTTTTACTTTGAAACGACAGATGTTTACTGATTCCAAACCCCCAAAGCGCGTTATAAAGAATCGTGTCAATATTCATTATCAATTTAGTATCAAAGTTTGTTACCGCGGGGTTCAGGAATTGGGCTTTGATTGCGTTGGCGGCATTGGCCGCGGCGATATTCAAGGCGGTTGCCCACCAGGATTTCAACAGGGATTTCATGCCTAGATCAGCTCCTCCGCCAATGGTCACGCCTTCGTACCCGAGCATGTGCGTTCTTTCCTTGGTGAGCTGGAGAAACTCTTTTTTCAGATCAATGCCGGCCCCGAAATCAAAAGAGTTGGTTCCGCCTAGTCGGAATTCAACGCGATTTCCCATGATGACCTCGGCGCTGGCTCCGAGGGTGGTTTCGCTTGACTGACCGATGTGTACGGCATTGGTGGAACCAATGCACCATTCAAGCTTGTCGCCTTTGACATGTTCGTAATAGCCCTCGCTCGTGGAAAGAATCAGACCGCCCGGACCTCCCGAATTGGACCCGATAGAGATTCTGCTGTCCTGTTCCGGGCAGACCAGGTTGATGAACTCCTTGCCCTTTTCATCGCCCATGGCGATATGGTTGCCTGCAGCGGTGCGGATGGCATTGATCGCCTCTGTCCCGCTGGTGATCAGGTTGGGCTTTTCCGCGTTGTGCACCGCGCCGACGATGATTGGGCGGTCGATGTCGCCTTCCTCGAAGCTGAGCAGAACCTCGGTGCCCTTGTGCAGGGGGAAGTGCATGCCGTAGTCCTCCCCGGCATAGGGCGAGGACATGCGCAGCCAGGTGGAGGCCTTGCCTCCCTCGCGACCGGACAGGTCGAAGGGCAGGACCACCTTGTAGCGGCCGTGTCCGTCCAGTTCGGCGTATTGTCCGGACCCGGCGGCGTCGATTCTGGCGGTGACGGTCCCGGAGATGCGGGGCTTCGCGGTGGCCTGGGCCGGACGGAACTGGGTGCCTGCCGGAATGCAGTCAAAGGTGTTGCGGTAGAACAGGGCATTCGTGTCATCCATCCCGCCCACCTCAAGCCCGCCCAGCAGCCAGCGTTCCTGGCTGCCTTCATGGCGCACCATGGTGGTCAGGTACTGGCCGTTGAAGTCCTGACGATAGTGCCTGGCCAGGGTGAACAGATAGCCCGGGCGCACCGCGGGAATGGAGGACATGCCATGAAAGACCTTTTCCCGGCACAGGAAGCGCTCGGCCCGGACCCGAGCCAGGTAGTCCCCGCCCTCCAGGCTGCGGAAGTGGTCGCCCCACAGGTAAATCTCCCCACGGCCCTTGTCCTGGACGTTGGCCTGGCCCTTCATTTCCAGGCTGGGCTTCATGTAGTTGTAGTCACGGACCATGACCTTCCTGGGCACGGGAGTTTGCTTCAGGGTGAAGGCCTTGATCACCTGCCCGGCCTGAGCCGCGTCCAGACCCGAGGGCGGGGAGTAGGTGAAGGTCTCGCGCCCGGAAAGCGGTCCATGGGCGATCAGGGAATCGCTGCAGATCAGTATTTCAGCGTTTTCCCCCTGCTCAAACCAGTAGTACCAGCCCGCGAATTCGGTCCACCTGGACAAGAAGTCGAAATGCGATTCGCCGTACTGGCAGACGTAGTCAAAAGGCGGAAAGCTCTCCTTGATCCGCAGCTCGAAGTCCAGCCCTTTGTTCAGGCCTCCGTCTCCCAGCAGATCTTCCAGAAACTGGCTTACCGTCTTGTTCAGGAAAACCTGGTTGTGGTGGGTCAGGGTCAGCCACCAGGCCTTGGGCCGCAGCTCGGCCCGGTAGAAGACGTACTGATCCACCTGATGGAGCTGCTCGAAAGAGGAGATGATGCCGTGAAACGGCAGATCCTCATCGCCGGAAAAGTGTTCCTTGATGGTAAATGTGGCCGGATTCTGGAGCACGGCCGCGATGTCCACGTCCTCCTGCTCGGAAACCAGAAGGATCTCGAACTTGTACAGGGTGGACAGACCCTCTTCGCCGGAAAAACGGGCCACGGTGAAGGTTTCTTCGGGCAGGCCGTGGCTGACGAAGGTGAATGCGTTTTCTTTCAGGACTGGCATGAGATACCCTCGCGGATTGGGGGTTGGATGGGCGTGGCTGGAAGAAGCCGGTCAAGTTTGGGACATCACTGAGCATGGGCTGTTCAGGACATGATCATCACCTTGGTCTGGCTCGGCGCGATGACGTTGCCCGGCTTGGCGTTGTCCTTGTTCTGGGTGGTGGAGTCGCCCAGGCGCTGGGCCGGGCTGCCCTCGATCGTGACCTTGGCGCTGCCGCCCACGAACTTGCCCGGCCCCTTGATGGTGCCGGACTGCACGCCCATGCCCACGCCGGGCTCATCCCCCTCGGTCAGGCTGATCTTGCACTTCTTGTTCACGGCCGGAGCGCCGGTGATGAGCACCTTCTTCGCCCCGGGCATGGCCAGGGCCATCTGTCCGGTGTTCGGAAACGGCGTCGGTACCGGGCCAGCCGGGGTAGGCACATTGCAGACGTCCGGAAAGGCAAAGGCATTGCCTGATGATTTGCAGCATGCGAACATGGTTCATCTCTCCTTTGGGGGTTCAGGGTTCAGGGTTCACGGTTCAGGCGATATCTCGTCTTCATTCCGCCTTCCGACTCCTGACTCCTAACTTCTACCTTCTGACTTCTGACCTCTGTCCTCTCACTTCCCCCTTCCCCCTTCCCC